>CAIWVR010000463.1 GCA_903916165.1 uncultured Hyphomicrobiales bacterium
TGTCGCTGTCGCTTTACACCGAACAGTTCATGGCGGCCTCGCTCGGTCTCGCGCTGCTGCTGACCTTCCTGCATTTTCCCGGCTGGACGCGGCGCGAGGGCGAAATCCCGCTCATCGATGTCGCCTTCGGCGCGGCGGGTTTCCTGGCCTGCACCTATATTGCCGCGCGTTATCCGACACTCGTCAACGAACTCGTCTACCGCCCGTGGGACGGCGTCCTGATTGGCGCGACCATCGTGCTGCTGGTGCTCGAGGCGACGCGCCGCACGGCAGGTCTGGCGCTCGTTATCGTGATCGGCGTGCTCTGCCTCTACGCCTATTTCGGAAACCTGCTGCCTGGCGTGTTCGGCACGCGTCCTGTCGCGATGAGCCGCCTCGCAGTTTATCTGGGCATCGACACCAATGCGATTTTCGGCACGTCGCTGCAGGTGGCGCTGATCACCGTCGCGCCCTTCGTTCTGATGGGCCAGATCCTCACGCGCGCCGGTGGCGGCGATTTCTTCACGGATATTTCCACCGCATTGATGGGCCGCTATCGCGGCGGCTCGGCCAAAATCGCCGTGTTTGGATCGGCTCTCTTCGGCATGATCTCGGGCAGCGCGGTGGCCAATGTCGCCAGCGTCGGCATGATCACGATTCCCCTGATGAAGCGCAACGGGTTTCCGCCGCAGATCGCGGCCTCCATCGAGGCGGTGGGCTCGACGGGTGGGCAGCTGATGCCTCCCGTCATGGGCGCCGCCGCCTTTCTGATCGCGGAATATCTGCAGGTCTCCTACGCCAGCGTCGTCTGGGCGGCAATCTTGCCGGCATTTCTCTATTACGCGGCGCTGTTCATCCAGGTCGATCTCGAGGCGGCAAAACTCGGCATTGCGGGCACGCCCCGAAGCGAGTTGCCGAAGGCCCTCATCGTGCTGCGGGAAGGCTGGCAGTTTCCCATTCCCTTCATCATCCTGATCGGCGGTTTGCTCTGGTTGAACATGGCGGCAGAATATGCGGCTCTGTTTGCCACCGTTGCGCTTTTGATCTTCGCCATGACGGTCGGCTACAAGGGCAAGAAGCTGACGCTCTCGGACGCTCTCGCCGCCATCGTGTCGACAGGCATCAGCATCATCGACCTGATCGTCATCACGGCGGCGGCGGGCCTTGTGATCGGCGTGCTCAACCTCACCGGATTGGCCTTCGGCTTGACGGATCAATTGCTCGCCATGAGCGGCGGCAACGTGTTCGGTCTCCTCACGATCAGCGCTGTCGTCGCGATCATCCTGGGCATGGGCATGCCCACCGTCGGCGTCTATGTCATCATGGCGACCCTCGCCGCGCCCGCGCTCATCAAGTTCGGGCTGGAGCCGATGCAGGCGCATCTGTTCCTGATGTATTTCGGCATGATGTCGATGGTGACGCCGCCCGTCGCGCTTGCGGCTTTTGCCGCCGCCAACATCGCCCAGACTGATCCGTGGAAGACCGGCTGGACGGCGGTACGTGTCGGCTGGAGCGCCTATCTCATCCCGTTCCTCTTCGCGCTGTCGCCCGCGCTGCTGCTGAAAGGTTCGGCGGATGTGGTGATCCTGTCGGCAGTCACTGCGCTGCTCGGCGTGATGATGGGCTCGGTCGCCGTGGTCGGCTTCCTGTTCGCGCCCATCGGCGGGATCATGCGCATCGTCTACATGGCGGTGGGGCTCGCGCTGCTCATCCCTGCCGATGCGTTCGAGGGGGCCGTTCCGCTCAACCTGGCCGCCATCCTTGCCGCTGTCGCGCTGATCGCCTTCGACTGGCGGCGTGGCCGGGCCGGGCAGGGCAGGGCCGTGGCAGTTTAGCGCCGTCATTGCGAGCGGAGCGAAGCAATCCAGACCCGCATGCAAGACGGTGAGACGAGTGGTTTGGCGTGAAGTAATCGAGATGGCGCGTGTGGCCTCTGGATTGTTTCGCTGCGCTCGCAATGACGAACAGAAATAGCTGGAGAACAGCATGAAAACGATTTTTCGATTGCTCCTCGTGGTAAGCGCCTTACTCCCGTCCATCAGCGCGCAAGCGCAGGATGAAGCTGTCTTCTTCAAGGGCAAGACGGTGCGCATCCTTGTCGGGGGGGCGGCTGGCGCGGCCTATGATTTCGTCGGTCGCGCGCTGGCCGCGCATATGGGGCGGCATATACCCGGCGAGCCGTCGGTTATTGTCGAGAACATGCCCGGCGCCGCCTCCATCGTCATGATGAACACGCTGTACAATCGGGCGGCGCGCGACGGCACGGCCATGGGCATGCCGCTTAATGGCATTGTGCTGGAGCCGCGCCTGAAAAGCCTGTCGCGCGATGGCTCCAACGTGCATTTCGACCTGTCAAAAATGCGCTTTGTCGGCACGCCCGCGCAGCAGCCGCAGGTTTTGTGGGTCTGGCATCAGACGCCTTACGCCAGCATCGAGGACCTGCGCTCCCAGTCTTCGAATTTCGGGTCCACGGCACCGGGTGGCGACAATTATATCCTGCCGACACTGTCGAACGCGCTGCTCGGCACGCAGATGAAGATCATTGCGGGCTATAAGGGCGTGAACGACATCTTTCTCGCCACCGAACAGGGCGAGGTGCATGGCGCGACAGTGAATTTCTCAAGCCTGCTGGGAAAACCCGACTGGATGGCGGCGGGCAAGGCCCGCATCCTCATTCAGTTCGGAACCGAACGGCTGGCCAGCCTGAAGGATGTCCCCACCGCGATCGAACTGGCAAAGGATGAGGCGTCCCGCCAGATGCTGCGGGTCTATGCGACCAAGTTCAAGACGACCTATCCGATTCTGCTGCCGCCCGATGTCCCTGCAGCGCGGGTGCGGACCATGCAGGGCGCATTTGACGCCACCATGCTCGACAAGGCATTCATCGCGGATGCGGAGAAAATCGGCATCGACGTCTCGCCATTGGGTGGGCCGGAGATCGAGAAAGTCATGGCGGAGATCGAGGCCGCACCGCAAGACGTCATCGACCGGCTGCGCCTGCTGGTCAATTGAGTAACGAAAAACAAGAGGTCAGACATGATCGACACGCGACGCCTGGGGCATGCCACGTTTTCGACGCCCGAACTCAACCAGCAGGTCGACTATTACACCCATGTGCTGGGCCTCTCGGTCGTCGAGCGGACGCCGACCCGGTGCGTTCTGGCGACCAAGGTCGGCCATGAATGCATTGTGCTGGAGGCGGGTGATATCGCCTTTCACACCGGCATTGCGCTGCAGGTCGCGCCGGGCACGGATCTTGGCGAATTGTCGAAAATGCTGACGAAAGAGGGCGTCGCCAACGAGCGCCGGACCGACATCACGCCGGGTGTGAAAGATGCGCTTGCCTTCAAGGACCCCAAGGGCACCCGGATGGAGGTCTATGCGGAATATGAGTTCGCCCCCGACGACGGCATCCGCGAAGGCGTCATGCCGCTTAAACTCGGCCATGTCGCCTGGCGGGTGAACGATGTGGACAAGCTGACGCGCTTTTATTGCGACATGCTGGGCTTTCGCGAATCCGACTGGATCGGCGACCATTTCTCCTTCCTGCGCTGCGGCGTTGACCATCACTCGATGAATTTCGCCCGCTATCCGGAAGAGCGGCTGCATCATTTCGCCTTCGAGGTGAAGGACGTGCCCGCACTGCACCAGGCCTGCGATGAGCTGACGCGCCACAAGGTGCAGCTGGTCTGGGGCCCGATCCGCCACGTCGTCGGGCACAATGTCGCCGCCTACCATCGCAATCCCGAAGATCATCGCATCGAGCTCTACGCCGAGATGGACCTGATGAAGGACGAGACGCTCGGCTATTTCGAGCCGCGTCCGTGGCACGAGGATCGTCCGCAAAAGCCCAAGCACTGGCCGAAGGACACCTGGCGCAGCCAGTGGGGCTTTGGGTCGTTCGGGACGTTCCCGGGCTATCCGTAAGTTTCGGCGGTTGAACCGCCCTCATCCGTCATGCTCAGCATGACACCTTCTCCCGCCAGTGCGGGAGAAGGACGCGCGACGGGTGAGGGCGTCTGCCAATGCGCACTTTCCTCCCAATAGGACCGGCGATATACCAACCCCATAGTCGCGGAACCGGGGAGTAACCCCGGCGCGGGGAGGAAACATGGACACGACGATCGCCGAGACCCAGACCAACGGCCCCTATACTGACCTGCGCGACCTGCTGGAGCGGGTCGAAGCCGTCGGCGAATTGCGCCGCGTGCAGGGTGCCGACTGGAATCTCGAAATGGGCTGCCTTGCCGAGCTCATCTATCACAACAGCCCCGACACGCCGCCCGCCATCCTGTTCGAGGAGATTCCGGGTTATCCGGGCATGCGCTGCCTGTCGGGCATGACCAATTCCTCGCAACGGCTTGCGCTGACGCTGGGCTTTGATCTGTCGAAAAAGCCGCTCGACATTGTCTCATCCTACCGCGACCGCATGCAGACGCATGAACCGATCCCGCCGCGTGTCGTCAATTATGGCCCGGTGATGGAAAATATCCTGCGCGACGACGAGGTCAATGTTCTCAAATTCCCCGTGCCGATGCTGCATGAGCTCGATGGCGGGCGCTACATTGGCACCGACGATCTTGTCATCATGCGCGATCCCGATGGCGGCTGGGTCAATATCGGCACCTATCGCTCGATGGTGCAGGACGAGAAGACGGTCGGCCTGTGGATGTCACCGGGCAAGCAGGGCCGCCAGATCCGCGAGAAATATTTCAAGATGGGCCAGCCGTGCCCGGTGCTGATCTGCTGCGGCCATGATCCGCTGCTGTTCCTGGCGTCCGGCAATGAGCTGCGCTACGGGCTCTCCGAATATGATTATGCCGGCGGCCATCGCGGCGCGCCCATCGACGTCGTCAATTCCGAACTGCACGGCCTGCCGATGCCGGCGCATGCCGAAATCGTGCTCGAGGGTGTGATGATGCCCGGCGAGACGAAGCTCGAGGGCCCGTTCGGTGAATTCACCGGCTATTACAATCGTGAGCAGAGCGAACAGCCCATCGTCCATGTGCAGCGCATCTATCACCGCGACAATCCGATCCTGTCGATTGCCTCACCGATCCGGCCGCCGTCCGATTTCTCGTTTTCGAAATGCGTGATGAAGGCCGGCATGATCTGGGATGAGGTCGAGCGCGCCGGGCTCTCAGGTGTCACCGGCGTCTGGTGTCACGAGGCGGGGGCTGCGCGCATGTTCAACATTATCGCCATCAAACAGGCCTATGCCGGCCATGCGCGGCAGGCGCTGCATGCGGCAGCCAGCTGCCAGTCAGCCTCCTATATGGGGCGCTTCGTCGTGGTGGTGGATCACGATGTCGATCCCACCGACACATTCGACGTGCTCTGGGCCATCTCGACGCGCTGCGATCCGGGCGAGGACATCGAGATCATGCGTCGCGCCTGGAGCGGGCCGCTCGATCCGCTGATGGTCAAGAATATGAACTCGCGCGGGCTGATCGACGCCTGTCGCCCGTTCGAGCGGATCGATACATTTCCGCCCGTGGCGCGCGCCAGCGAAGAGCTGAAGGCGCGCGTCGCGGCCAAATTCGCCCAATATCTGTGAGGCTGAATGGATGGACATCGCCAAATGGCAGATGACCAGCGGCTTTAAATGTCCGCCACCACATCATCCCCGCGCACTTCAACCTTGAAGGTGCGCAGCGGGATGGAGCAGGGCGCGCCGGTGGGCGCGCCGGTCTTCACGTCGAACGTGCCGAAATGCATCGAGCATTCGATCTCGTCGCCCATCAGCGAACCCTCCGACAGGCTGGAGAGCCCATGCGTGCAGCGGTCGGCCGTCGCGTAGAACGTGCCGTCAATATTGTAGACCGCCAGGCCAAGCTCGCCGTGCTCGACGCGGATGACGCTGCCGGGAGCGATGTCTGAGGTCTTGCAGAGAATGATGTCCGCCACGTTTGGTCCTTTCGTCGGGCCTTTGCCGTCCTTTTAAGGGGGACGGGCGTCAGGGGCAAGTATTTAGCGAGATTCCCATACTATGAGATTGACACGCGGGTCTCCCGGACCCAAAAATGTCTCAGGAAACGCGAAAGAGGTCATCATGCCCCGTTCATACGTCGTCGACGATCCCGAGAAGGGTGTCTTCCTTCTCGATCGCGAAGTCCACATGTCCGAGGAAATCCTGCGCGAGGAAATGCGCAAGATTTTCGCCAAATGCTGGATCTATGTCGGTCATTCTTCGGAAGTGAAGAAGCCCGGCGACTTTCTCACCCGCCGTGTGGCCGGTCGGCCCGTCATTTTCGTTCGGAACCAGAAGGGACAGGTCGACGTCCACTTCAACACCTGCCGTCATCGCGGCGCGCTGGTCTGCGCGGATCGCAACGGCAATGCGAAGCGTTTCTTCTGCGTCTATCATGGCTGGATCTACGGCAATGGTGGCGAATTGCAGCGCGTGCCCGGCGACGAGGCCTATACGGATGCCTTCGACAAGGACACGCTCGCCCTCAAAAAGCCCGCAAAGCTCGAGGAATATCGCGGCTTCTGGTTCATGTCGCTCAATCCCGACATCGTGCCGCTGAAGGATTATCTCGGCCACGCGACCGATTATCTCGATCTCGTCATCGACCAGTCGCCGTCGGCGCAAATGGAAATCCTGCCCGGCACGCAGGAATATGACGTCGGCGCCAACTGGAAGCTGATGGTCGAAAATTCCGTCGACGATTACCATCTGCCCTCGACCCATGCGACCTGGCTGAACTTCATGGCCAATTCCGGTGTGAAGGTGGAGCCGTCGAAGGACAAGGATCTCGTCCTGCCGACGCGCGGCTTGGCGCATGAACTTGGCAACGGCCATTTCACGACCGAGAATGTCAACTTCCGCGGACGTCCCGTCGCCGCCTGGATTGCGCTCTATGGCGAGGATGCCAAGCCGGAAATGAAGGCGATCAAGGACGAGCTGATCGCGCGTCTGGGACCGGAGCGCGCCGAGCGCGTGTCGAACACCAACCGCAATCTCGTGATCTTCCCGAACCTCGTCATCAATGACGGCTCGTCGGTGACGGTGCGCACCTTCTATCCCGAAGGCGTTGGCCGGATGCATGTCACGGCCTGGGCACTCGGGCCCGTGGAGGAGAGCGAGACCGCACGCGCGCGTCGTCTCGATGCCTTCCTCACCTTCTATGGTCCCGGCGGCTTCGCGACGCCCGATGACGTCGAGGCGCTGGAACTCGTCCAGCAGGGACTGGCCAATTGGCAAGATGACCGCTGGTCCGAAATGTCACGCGGCATGGGCCGCGAGGGCGACCAGCTCAATTCGGACGAGCATCACCTGCGCATTTTCTGGCGCCATTGGGACAAGATGATGGGAGCCGAGGCATGAGTAAGGTGACCCGCGCGGACGTCGAGGACTTCCTGTTTCATGAAGCGGCCCTTCTCGACGAATGGAAGCTCAACGAGTGGCAGGCGCTGCTCACCGATGACGCCCATTATCTGATCCCGCCCAATGACGTGCTGGACGGCGACTACAAATCGTCGCTGTTCATCATCGCCGACGATCGCGAGCGCATTCGCCAGCGTATCATTCGCGTGCTCGATCCCAATTGCCACGCGGAAGCGCCGAAGTCGCGCACGCAGCGCATCATCGGCAATGTCCGCATCCTCTCGCAGGACGGGGACGAGATCGTCGTGGCGGCCAATTACATCTGCTACCGTTACCGCCGCTACGAGCGCGTCGGTCAATATGTCGGCAGCTACACCTACAAGCTCGTGCGCAACGGTGACTCCTTCCTGATCCGGGAAAAGAAGATCATCATCCAGGCGAACGAACTCGGGCAATTGGGGTCGGTTTCGATTATTCTCTAGGCTTCGTCCTTGCGAGGAGCGAAGCGACGCGGCAAGCCATCTGATGACGGCCTTTTAGATGGATTGCTTCGCTTCGCTCGCAATGACGAACGAAAGGTGTCTGCATGACCGATCTCAAGCTCACCCTCGCGTGCTGGGACTATGACCGCACCCGCCCGCTCATCGACGGGCGCGTCCGACCCCATGGCATCGACCTCGAGGTCAAGATGCTGCGCCCGCGCGTGATGTTTCCGCGCATGCTGGAAGACAAGGAGTTCCACGCTTCGGAATTGTCGCTGGCCTCCTACGCCAGCCTGCTCGGCCGTGGCGACACCAGCTTTCGCGCGCTGCCTGTTGCCGTGTCGAAGATCTTCCGTCATTCGTGCATCTACATCCGCCCGGGCTCCGGCATCGAAAAGCCTGAGGACCTGAGGGGAAAACGCGTCGGCACCACGCAATGGGGCTCGACGGCGGCCGTGTTCATGAAGGGCATGATCCAGGACGAATATGGCGTGGCACCGCATGAGATGCGCTGGTTCATGGGCGGGCTCGACGCGCCCACGCAAGCGCCGCTGATTCCCTTCACACCGCCGCCGGGCGTCAGCCTCGAACTCCTGCCAGATGGCAAGACACTTGAAGCCATGATGGAGGCGGGCGAACTGGATGCCCTGTTCTCGATCTATCTGCCGAAAATTTTCCTGAATGGTTCGCCCAATTGCAAGCGGCTGTGGCCGAACTTCAAGGAGGTCGAGAAGGACTATTATCGGAAAACAAAAATCTTCCCGATCATGCACACGATCGCCATGCGCTCGGATGTGATCGCCGATCATCCGTGGGCGCCCAAGGCCCTGTATGATGCGCTGGTCGAGGCGCGCGACATTGCGGTCGAGGGCCTCTACGACACCGACGCGCTGCGCCTTGCGCTGCCCTGGCTGCTCGATCATGTGGAAGAGGCATGGTCGGTGTTCGGCGAGGATTTCTGGGCCTATGGGCTGGAAGCCAATCGTCCGACGCTCACCGCGCTGGGGCGCTATGTCTTCGAGCAGGGTTTGTCGCCGCGCGTGGTCGCGGCGGAAGAATTGTTCATGCCCGGGCTGGATTGACCCAGCCTCGTCATTGCAAGGAGCCGCAGGCGACGTGGCAATCCATCTTCGGGCGGCTGCCGTGAGATGGATTACCGCATTGCTTCGCTCCTCGCAAAGACGAGGGCAAACATTGACGCACGCCACCCACCGTTTAAGCTTGACCCTACAAACGCCGCCACGTCACGAGTGGCCTTCGGGAGGACTTATGAACAAGACGCTCTTGGCCGCCGGTGCCTTCGCCGCTTTCGCACTGACACCTGTGCTGGCCGCCGATCAGGCGATGATCGATGCCGCCAAAAAGGAAGGCGAGGTCAATTGGTACACGACGCAGATCGTGAACCAGTTCGTGCGTCCCTCGATCACCGCGTTTGAGAAAAAATACGGCATCAAGGTCAATTACTTCCGCGGCAATGCGACCGACATTGCGTTAAAGGTCTCGACCGAGGCGAAGGCCGGACGCATCCAGGCCGATGTCGTCGACGGCACGGCGACCAGCGTCATGCTGCGGCGTGACGATCAGGTCATGAAATGGGTGCCTGACAACAAGTTCGACAAGCAGTTCGTCGATCCCGATGGCTATTGGATCGCGTCGAACTTCTATGTCCTGACGCCGGGCTACAACACCGAATTGGTGAAAAAGGCGGACGTCCCAAAAAGCTATGCCGACCTGCTCGATCCGAAATGGAAGGGCAAGATGATCTGGAACGCGACGGCCTCAGCCTCCGCGGGTGCCGGCTTTGTCGGCACGGTCCTGCTGTCGATGGGCGAAGAGAAGGGCATGGATTATCTGCGCGCATTGGCGAAGCAGAATGTCGTCAGTGTCGCCAGCTCCGGTCGCCAGGTTCTCGACCAGGTGATTTCGGGTGAGTATCCGATCGGTTTGCAGATCTTCAACAACCACGCCTCGATCAGCGCGCGCCAGGGAGCTCCGTCCGCCTGGGCGCCGCTCGACACGTCGCTTGCGGTGATTGCGACGATTTCGGTCACCAA
>CAIWVR010000464.1 GCA_903916165.1 uncultured Hyphomicrobiales bacterium
AACAACAACGGCCGTGGTGCCCGGGGACGGAGTCGAACCGCCGACACTGCGATTTTCAGTCGCATGCTCTACCAACTGAGCTACCCGGGCATTTCGCGCTGGCCGAAGGCCGTTGCGAGTGGGCGGTTTATAGGAAGGCAAGCGCGGATTGTCCAGCGCTTCCGCATTGTTTTCTCGGGCTCCCGCGCTTTTTCCCTAGTCTTCGTCGGAGGGACACGGACCGCGCGGGGCCAGTTCGTCTTCATCCTCGTCAGGCTCGCTCGGCGCGGCCGGAATCGCATAGGTTCCGCCCAGCCAGCGGGCGAGATCGACATCGGCGCAGCGCTTCGAGCAAAACGGCTTGTAGGTCTCGGTCGGAGCCTTGCGGCAGATCGGACAGGGCGCCGCTTTCGACGTGTTGTCGTTGGCGATGTTCATGGGCTTGTCTCAGACGCGGTTGAGCCACAGGAGATGGGTCGGATAGCCCTCCCCCGACAGCATGGACAGGGTCTCGTAGAGCGGCAAGCCGACCACGCTGGGATATGACCCCATGAGCTGCAGCACGAAGGCCCCGGCGAGCCCCTGGACGGCATAACCGCCCGCCTTGCCACGCCATTCGCCAGACACGAGATAGGCCTCGATCTCGGCGTCCGACAGGCGCTTGAAGCGGATGCGGGTTTCAACAAGCCGGTTGCGCACGGCACCCTTGGGCGTGACAAGACTGACGCCGGTATAGACCCGATGCGCGCGGCCCGAGAGCAGCCGCAAGCATTGGGCGGCCTCCCCGGTCACTTCGCATTTGGGCAGGATGCGTCGTCCCACGGCCACCACAGTATCGGCGGCGAGCGTGAAAGCACCTTCCAGCGCGGGATCCTTGCGCACCAGCAAAGCGGCGGCCTCGGCCTTTTCGCGGCCCAGCCGCGCGGCGAGCGTGCGCGGCAGTT
The DNA here is from genome assembly GCA_903916165.1 of uncultured Hyphomicrobiales bacterium. Classification (GTDB taxonomy): domain Bacteria; phylum Pseudomonadota; class Alphaproteobacteria; order Rhizobiales; family Beijerinckiaceae; genus Terripilifer. The sequence continues at coordinate 924 of CAIWVR010000464.1, forward strand.
CATTACGTCGCGGCGTTTCGTCGAGATCGGCGGGAACCATTGCATCAGGCTCGATACCGACCTGCTGCAGCAGCGCCAGGCGGCGCGGCGACGCGGACGCCAGAACGAGCTTCGGACGCCAGATTTCGTGCGAAGCCTGTGTGGACGCGAGCGCCGGAATCCCGCCTGTTTCTTCCATGAACGAACCCTTCAGGTCGTCAGCCTTGGCATCGTGCATCACGCCTGGCAAATCTCCGCTTATTTGAAGCGATAGGTGATGCGGCCCTTGGTCAGGTCATAGGGCGTCATTTCCACGAGCACCTTGTCGCCGGTCAGCACGCGGATGCGGTTCTTGCGCATCTTGCCCGCGGTGTGGGCGATGATCTCATGCTCGTTCTCGAGCTTGACCCGAAACGTCGCGTTGGGGAGCAATTCGCTCACCACGCCAGGGAATTCCAGCAGTTCTTCTTTCGACATGTGTCAGCGGTTCTCCGGCGGCGGTCCATGCCAGCCGGAAGATCGGTGGTGCAGACGGCCAGGACAATGGGTGAAGTGGGCGGACCCTAATCGAGAACCGCCCCTTTGTGAACAGAAGACGCGCGCCCCGGGACCCCGAAAAGGTGCAATTTCGGGCAAAAGGCGTCCGGACGGCCTGAACTCAGCCTTTCGGGTCCCCCTCGGGGGCGAGAAGAACCGCGCTCGACGCCTCGTCGGCCGCTGTCAGCGCCTGATGGCGGCGCATGGCGAGCGGCATCAGGCCGAGATAGGCCAGTGTGAGGCCAACCAGTACTTCCATCGGGAAGGTCGCCAGCAGGAGCACAAAAGCCGCCACGGCAAACAGAACAGCGATGAACCAGTCGCGTGGCACGCGCCCCACCTGCTTGCCCGAGTAATGGGGAATGCGGCTCACCATCAGGAAGGCGATGGCGATCACATAGGCAATCTCGAGATAGGTGAAGAACCGCCCGTCAGGCAGGCCGACGACCGAATATTTCAGGTAGATCGGCAGCATGGCGCAGATCGCGCCGGCCGGTGCCGGCATGCCGACGAAAAATTGCGCCTGCCAGGCCGGCTTGTTGGGATCGTCGATCATGACGTTGAACCGCGCCAGACGCAGCGCGGCGGCGATGGCGAAAATCATCGCGGCGAACCAGCCAAGGCTCGGCGCCTCGTGCAGGCTCCAGAAATAGAGCAGAAAGGCCGGTGCCACGCCGAAATCCACGAAATCGGCCAGCGAGTCGAGTTCTGCGCCGAAGCGCGAGGCACCATCGAGCGCGCGGGCGAGGCGCCCGTCGAGCCCGTCGAGCACGGCGGCGCAGACGATGAACACGGCCGCCATCTCGAACTTCGCTTCCGCCGCGAAGCGGATCGAGGTCAGGCCGAGGCAAAGCGCCAGCAGCGTGACGAGATTGGGCAGGACGATGCGCATCGGAATGCGCGAAAAACGCCGCTTGCGGCGTTCATTCTGGGGAGCGCTCCCGTTGCCCATCCCCGTCCCTTCCTGCTCGAGTGCCATCAGCCGACCTTGAAGCTGCGGCGCGACTCTGCCGTGGAAAGGTCGGCCAGAACCGTCTCCCCTGCGACCGCCCTCGAGCCAAGGCCAACCAATGGCACGGCATTGTCGGGCATGTAGACGTCGACGCGCGAGCCAAAGCGGATGAGACCAAAGCGCTCGCCAGTCCCGATCGAATCGCCCTCGCGGGAGAAGGAGACGATGCGGCGCGCGATGAGACCGGCAATCTGGACGACGCCAAAATGGCCGGTCGTTGTTTCGATGATCACCGAATTGCGCTCATTGTCTTCGCTCGCCTTGTCGAGATCGGCATTGAGGAACAGGCCGGGCTTGTAGGCGATGCGGGTGATGCGTCCGGTCACTGGCGCGCGATTCACGTGGCAATCGAACACCGACATGAACACCGAGATCCGCGACAGCGGCTTGTCGCCCAGTCCCAGTTCCGGCGGCGGCGTGAAATAGCCAATGGACGACACGATGCCGTCGGCGGGCGAGACGATCAGACCCTCGCGCAGGGGCGTGACGCGCGGCGGATCGCGGAAGAAATAGGCGCACCAGACCGTGAGGATGAAACCGATCCAGCCCAACGGCGACCAGATCCAGCCGAGGATCAGCGCGATGACGGCGAAGATAGCGATGAATTTATAGCCCTCCGGGTGGATCGGAACGATCTGGCGGCGGACGGAATCGATCATGGACATGGGATGGCTGAGGCTCCGTTCAGACTGCCTTTTCGCAAATTGCCGACAGGAAGTCACGCGTCGGGTGTATAAGTCACGTTTTGAACCCGATCATCCAATGTCCGGAGCCGTCGGCAGACGAATATTTTGGCCCGATGGGCGTTACCCTTCGCATTTTCCCGGACAGACGTCCGACAAAGGCTGCCTCATGAAGCTCTTCGAGTGCCAGATTTGCGCACAACCACTGTTCTTCGAAAACGAAGCCTGCGAAAAATGCGGCCACCGGCTTGGTTTTGCACCTGCCCAGGGACGCCTTGTTGCGCTCGCTCCGGCGGGCGAGGGCGCTTTCGTGCCGGCAGACCGGGCCGCCATCTGGTCGACGCCGGGCGATCCGCGGCCCGTGCGGTTTTGCGTCAACGCCGCGCAGGGCGTCTGCAACTGGCTGATCGAGGAAGGCGACCAGGGCACGCATGATGCCTATTGCGCGTCGTGCCGACACAACCGGACGATCCCCGACCTGTCCGATGCATCGCAGAAAGCCCTCTGGCGCAAGATCGAAAATGCCAAGCATCGCCTGACCTACACATTGCTCGCGCTGCGGCTGCCCACTGACGGCGTGGTCTTCGATATTCTGGCCGATGCGCCGGGCACAGGGCCGGTCATAACAGGCCATGACAATGGCCTCATCACGCTCAATCTCGCCGAAGCCGACGATGGCGAGCGCGAGAAGCGGCGCACCAGCATGGGCGAGACCTATCGCACCCTGCTCGGCCATGTGCGCCATGAGGTCGGCCATTATTACTGGGACAGGCTGGTGCGCGATGGCGGCAAGCTCGATGAATACCGCGCCCTGTTTGGCGACGAGCGTGACGATTATGCGGCTGCGCTGCAGCGCTATTATGCCAACGGGCCGGTGCCGGACTGGCGCCAGAGATATGTGAGCGCCTACGCCAGCACGCATCCGTGGGAGGATTTTGCTGAGACCTTCGCGCATTACCTGCACATCGTCGACACGCTTGAAACCGCGCATGCGTTCGGCATCCAGGTGCGGCCGCGTATTCGCGACAACCAGGATCTCTCGACCCAGATCGACTTCGATCCGCATCGCATGCGCGACATCGCGCCGCTGATCGACGCCTGGCTGCCCATCTGCTTTGCGGTCAACGCGCTGAACCGCAGCATGGGTCAGCCCGACCTCTACCCCTTCATCCTGTCGCCCGGAGCCATTTTGAAACTGGGGTTCATGGCCCGGCTCATGCGCGATTGAGGGACGACGGGAGCAGGTCGGGAATGAGGCATGGCGACGCCATGGCTTGGGCAAAACGCACATCCTCGCGCCAATCTTGTATTTTGTTGCCCAAGCTGACGCCCGTATCGATTGACAGGGTGCCCGGAGGGCCGAAACTGCAATCTAAGCCGGCCTTCTTGCCAAAACCTGTGAAAGTCACCGCCCTTGTCGATCCGCGTCGCCCTTCATCACGTCACGAGCTACACCTACGACCATCCGGTCGCGCTCGGGCCACAGGTCATCCGACTGCGCCCCGCCCCGCATTGCCGGACGAAGGTGCTGTCCTATTCGCTGAAGGTGACCCCCGCCGATCATTTCGTGAACTGGCAGCAGGACCCGCATGGCAATTGGCTGTCGCGGCATGTGTTTCCGGAGAAGGCAACGCAGTTCAAGATCGAGGTCGATCTGACGGCGGAAATGTCCGTCATCAATCCGTTCGACTTTTTCATGGAAAAACATGCGCAGGACTATCCCTTCGCCTACACGCCCGAAGAGACAGTCGAACTCGCGCCCTATCTCGTCAGCGAACCGCAGGGCCCGAAATTTGCGGCCTATCTGGCGGATATTCCGCGCGAGACGATGCGCACGGTCGACTTCCTCGTCAGCCTCAACACGCGGCTCAGCAACGGGATCAAATATGTCATCCGCATGGAGCCTGGCGTTCAGGATCCGGAAGAGACGCTGGAGCTGGGCTCCGGCTCATGTCGCGATTCCGCCTGGCTGCTGGTGCATCTGGCGCGGCAACTGGGCCTCGCCGCGCGCTTTGTGTCCGGCTACCTCATCCAGCTGAAAGCCGATGTGGATGCCGTCGACGGGCCGAAGGGCACGCAGCACGATTTCACCGATCTCCACGCCTGGGCCGAGATCTACATTCCCGGCGCGGGCTGGATCGGTCTCGACGCCACCTCTGGCCTGCTGTGCGGCGAAGGGCATCTGCCGCTGGCCGCCACGCCGCACTACCGCTCGGCGGCGCCTGTGTCGGGGATGGTCGAGCCCGCGACCTGCACGTTCGATTTCTCGATGCGGATCGACCGCATCCGCGAGGCACCGCGCGTCACCCAGCCCTTCTCCGACGACGCCTGGGACCGGCTCAATGCGCTCGGCATCAAGGTTGACGAAGATCTTGCAGAACAGGATGTGCGCCTGACGATGGGCGGCGAGCCGACCTTCGTCTCGATCGACGATTTCGAAGCCGCAGAATGGAACACCGCCGCTGTCGGTCCCACCAAGCGGGTGTTCGCCGACACGCTGATCCGGCGCCTGCGCGAGCGCTTCGCACCCGGCGGTTTCCTGCATTACGGACAGGGCAAATGGTACCCGGGCGAGAGCCTGCCGCGCTGGTCCTTCGCGCTCTACTGGCGCAAGGATGGCAAGACGATCTGGAGCAACCCCGACCTGATCGCCGACGAGAGCGGCAAGGGCAAATACGAGGGCCGGAAAGCGCTCATCGCCGACGCGCAGAAACTCGCGCAGGAGATCGCGACGCGCCTCGGCCTGCCGCTGGATTGCGCGCTGCCAGCCTATGAGGATCCGGCGCACTGGCTGATCAAGGAATCCGATCTTCCGGTCAACGTCGATCCGAGCAATTCGAAACTCGACAATGCCGAGGAGCGCGCCCGCATCATGCGCGTCTTCGAACGTGGCCTGACCAAGCCGACCGGCTATGTCCTTCCGATGCAGCGCTGGAACACGGACGGCTCGAAGGCACCACGCTGGAAAAGCGAGCGCTGGGAGACGCGGCGCGGCAAGATCTTCCTGTTGCCCGGCGATTCACCCATCGGCTTCCGCCTGCCGCTGAGCTCCCTGCCGCACATCCCGCCGGACTCCTATCCCTACATCACGCCGCAGGACCCAACTGAAATTCGCGGCCCCCTGCCCGATCCCGAAGAGATCCTGCACAGCTATGGCGCGACCACCAGTCCGGCGCTGGCGCAACAGACGGCGGAAGCGGCCATCGCCGGCCCCGTGCGCACGGCGCTCGCCATCGAGCCGCGCGACGGCATCCTGTGCGCCTTCATGCCGCCTGTCGAGCGCATGGAGGATTATCTCGAACTGCTCGCCGTGATCGAACTGGCGGCGGAGGCCGCCGATTGTCCGGTGCACATCGAAGGCTATTCGCCGCCGCAGGATCCGCGCATCGACGTCATCAAGGTGACGCCGGACCCCGGCGTCATCGAGGTCAATGTGCATCCCGTCGCGAGTTGGCGCGAGGCGGTCGAGAATACTGTCGCGCTCTATGAAGAAGCGCGGCAAACACGGCTGGGCACAGACAAATATCTCACCGACGGACGCCACACCGGCACGGGCGGTGGCAATCATGTCGTGCTGGGCGGCGCGACGCCGATGGACTCGCCCTTCCTGCGCCGGCCCGACCTGCTGAAAAGTCTCGTGCTCTACTGGCAGCGGCATCCGGCGCTGTCCTATATTTTCTCTGGGCTCTTCATTGGACCCACGAGCCAGGCACCGCGCATAGACGAAGGCCGCCACGACGGCCTCTACGAGCTGGAAATCGCGATGGGGCTTGTGCCGCATCCCGAGAAGGGGGGGGCACCGCCGCTTTGGGTCATCGACCGCATCTTCCGCAACATGCTGGTGGATGTCACGGGCAACACGCATCGCGCGGAAATCTGCATCGATAAATTATTCTCGCCCGATGGCCCGACAGGTCGCCTCGGCCTCGTCGAATTCCGCTCCTTCGAAATGCCGCCCGATGCGCGCATGTCGCTCGCCCAGCAATTGCTGCTGCGTGCAATCATCGCTTGGTTCTGGCGCGAGCCGCAGCAAGGCGAATTCGTGCGCTGGGGCACCGCGCTGCATGACAAGTTCATGCTGCCCCATTACGTCTGGGAGGATTTCAACGGCGTGCTCGGCGACTTGAAGGGCGCCGGCTATGACTTCGATCCGCTGTGGTTTGAGGCACAGCGCGAGTTCCGCTTCCCGCTCTATGGCGACGTCGAACATGGCGGTGTGGCGCTGACATTCCGCCAGGCGCTCGAGCCATGGCATGTGCTGGGCGAAGAAGGCACGCCCGGTGGCACCGTGCGTTTCGTGGATTCGTCGGTCGAACGCATTGAGGTTCTGGCCACGGGTTTCGTGCACGGCCGCCATGTCATCACCTGCAACGGCCGCGCAATGCCAATGACCTCGACGGGACGCTCCGGCGCGGCGGTGGCAGGCGTGCGCTTCAAGGCGTGGCAACCCGCGTCCGGCATTCACCCGACCATGCCGATCCATGCGCCGCTCACCTTCGATATTGTCGACACGTGGAACAACCGCTCGCTGGGCGGATGCATCTACCATGTGACGCATCCGGGGGGGCGCAGTTATGATACTTTCCCTGTGAATTCTTACGAAGCACAAGCCAGACGCCTCGCGCGTTTTCAAAATCACGGTCATACTCCCGGACTCATGCACATAGGTCGCGAGATCCCGTCGCCAGAGTTTCCGCTGACGCTCGATCTGAGGAGGACGTTTGGCTAGCGAAGTACCCGGCACGCGAAATGCCGCTCGACGAGGCGGCGGGTCGGCGCGTCGTGTCGAAAGCTGGACCTCAGCCTATCAACGCCTGCCCGGCATTGACGATGAATTTCTCGACAAGAATGGTGCGCCAAAGCCGCATTGGCGCACCTTCCTGAACGCCCTGTCGCGCATTGACGACGAGCAGATCGAGCGGCGCTTTGCCTCCGCAGACCGGCACATCCGCGATCTGGGCGTGTCCTATCGCGTCTATGGCGAGACGAATGAACGCTCCTGGCCGCTGAGCCACGTGCCCCTGCTGATCCCCGAGAGAGACTGGCGCGAGATCGTGGCTGGCATCACACAACGCGCCGAACTCATGGAGCGCGTGCTCACCGACCTGTACGGAGACGCCAAGCTCGTCAGCGAAGGCGCCCTGCCCGCCGCCGTCGTCACCGGCAGCGCCGATTACATGCGGCCCATGCGCGGTGTGAAGCCACCGGGCGGTAAATGGCTGCGCCTTTATGCCGCCGACATCGGCCGTGGCCCCGACGGTCGCTGGTGGGTGCTCGGCGATCGCGCGCAGGCGCCATCGGGCTCGGGCTATGCGCTCGAAAACCGTCTCGTGCTCTCGCGCGCCTTCCCGACACTCTACCGCGACATGAACGTGCAGCGCCTCGCGCCGTTCTTTCGCGAATTCCGCAACGGGCTGACACAAGCCGCATCGCGCAGCGATCCGCGCATCTGCCTGCTGACGCCCGGTCCCTTCAGCCAGACCTATTTTGAACAAGCCTATCTGGCGCGCTATCTCGGCATTCTGCTCGTCGAGGGCGACGACCTCACCATGCGCGATGGCGAGGTGCATGTGCGCACCATCGCCGGGCTGAAGCGCGCCGACGTGATCTGGCGGCGCGTCGATGCCGACTGGAGCGATCCGCTGGAAGCCAATGCCGCCTCGCGGCTCGGTGTGCCCGGCCTCATGCAGGCAATCCGCAACGGCACCGTGACGGTCGCCAACATGCCTGGCAGCGGGCTCATTGAATCGCGCGCGCTGCTCGGTTTCATGCCGGCCCTGTGCCGCCGCCTGCTGGGTGAAGACTTGTCGATGCCCAATATCGCGACCTGGTGGTGCGGACAGGAATCCGAGCGCAAGCAGGTGCTGTTGCGTCTCGATGATCTCGTCATTGCGGGTGCCTTCTCCGATTCCATGCCAGGCGCCAGCGATCCGCGCAGCGTCATCGGCGCCGATCTCGACAAGGCCGGGCGTGCAAGGCTCGAGGAGAAGATTGAGCGACGCGCTGTCGATTATGTTGGCCAGGAAGTGGTGCAATTGTCGACCACACCCGTTTGGGCCAATGGCAAGCTGACACCTCGCCCTTTCGTGCTGCGCGTCTATGCGGCGGCAACCGACAAAGGCTGGGAGATCATGCACGGCGGTTTCTGCCGCGTGTCCGATCGCACCGACGCGCGCGCCGTGTCGATGGGCGACGGCGTGCTCTCGGCGGACGCCTGGGTGCTGGCGGACAAGCCTGTCGAAATGACCACATTGCTGCCCACCGGCGACAGCGTGAAAATTCGTCGCCTGCTGGGAAATCTGCCGAGCCGAGCCGCGGACAATCTGTTCTGGCTCGGCCGTTACATGGAGCGGGCGGAGGCGACGCTGCGCCTGATCCGCTGCTATTGCAGCCGCGTCATGGACCCCGATTCGATGACGGGCGGCGGGCGTCAGTCGACGGCGCGTCTCGCCCGCATCCTCATCGCCTGGGGTGCTGTTTCCCCGGAAATGACCGACAGCACGAGCGCCGAAATGGCGGCTGCCGCCTTGCATGAAAAGAAACAGGTCGGCTCGGCGGTCGCGCTCGCCATTTCGGCACGGCGTGCGGCTGGCGTCATCCGCGAGCGCCTGTCGCCTGACGCCTGGCAATTATTGAACGCCCTCGAGGCGCAGCTGTCCGCCAGCAAAGTGGCTGCGCTGCCGGAGACGGAAGCCTTCGACCATGCCGACGCCGCGCTGCGATTCATTGCGGCGCTGTCGGGGCTGTTCCAGGAAAACACCAACCGCGTCGCGGGCTGGCGGTTTCTCGACATGGGCCGCCGTGTCGAACGGGCGATCAACACCTGCCGTTTCGCGCGCACCTTTGCCGACAAGGACGCGACAGCGGAAAATCTCGACGTGCTGCTCGACCTCATCGACTCGCAGATCACCTTTCGGTCGCGCTATCTCATCGGCGTCGCGCTGGCGCCGGTGCGCGATATGGTCCTGCTCGACACGTTCAATCCGCGCTCGGTGGCATTCCAGGCGGACCGCATCGACGAGCACCTTGCGACGCTGCCGTTGCTGAGCGAGGACGGCATCATGGAGGCCCCGCGGCGCATTGCGACGAAACTGGTGTCCGATCTTTCTGTTGATGAGGCCGAGCAAATCGACCCCAGCAAGATCCTTGGTTTCGAGCAGCGCCTGATGTCGCTGGCGGAGGCCATCGCGCAACGCTACTTCCTGCAGGGACCCGGCACCGCACGACAGGGCCGCGAAATGGATCTGGCATGATCTACGACATCCGCCACGTCACGACCTATCGCTACGACGCGCCGGTGACCTCGGCCCGCTGCACGCTGCGGCTGCTGCCCTCGGACGACGAGGGCCAGCGCGTCTTCGACAGCGGGCTCGAAGTCTCGCCCGCGCCCGCCACGATCAGCGAGCGCACCGACTTTTTTGGCATGCGCGTCACCAATGTGACGATTGAGGCGACGCATCGCGAGTTGCGCATTACTGCGCTGTCGCGCGTCGAGGTCGAGCGCCACGAGACGCCGGCACCCGCGCTCACGCCACCCTGGGAGGATGTGCGTCAGGCCGCCTTTTCGTCGAGCCAGCTCGGGCAAAATGCACCCGCCCATTTCCTGTTTCCGAGCCGCCTCGTGCCGCTGCATCCGCCGGCGACGCAATATGCCGCTGAAAGTTTCGTCGCCGGTCGCCCGGTGGTCGAGGCTGCCGCCGAACTGATGACGCGCATCCGCGACGATTTCAAATATGACCCTAAGGCGACCGCCGTCTCGACGCCGCTATCGGATGCCTTCGACAAGCGCGGCGGGGTCTGCCAGGATTTCGCGCATATCATGATCGCGGGCCTGCGCGGGCTTGGTCTGCCGGCCGCTTATGTCAGCGGCTACATCCGCACCCTTCCACCGCCGGGCAAGCCGCGCCTCGTCGGTGCCGACGCCTCGCATGCATGGGTGTCGCTGTGGTGCGGCGATATTTTCGGCTGGCTTGATTTCGATCCCACCAATGCGGTGCTTGCGGGCAACGACCATATCGTCATCGCACGCGGCCGCGATTATGCGGACGTGTCGCCAATCGACGGCGTGATCCTGGCATCAGGCAATCAGATATTGAGCGTCAGTGTCGACGTGGCACCAAGCCAGCGCCACGCCAGCGATCCGCAGCCTCGGGCGCGGGCGTTGGTGTAGCACCCCGTCATTGCGAGCGGAGCGAAGCAATCCAGAAGCCACTTGTGAGTCCTATGTGGATTGTCGCTGGCGTCTCGCACGCATGTTAAAGACTCGCGACTGGATTGCTTCGCTCCGCTCGCAATGACGGCGCAACACCCTAGGCCTCGATCTCCACATGCCTGCTCCTGCCTTCTTCCTCGGCGGCGCGGCGGAGCGCTTCCTGCGCGGCATCGACCTCGCGCTGGCGGTTCCACATGGCCTGATAGACGCCGCCCAGCGCCAGCAGCTCTTCATGCCGCCCGCGCTCGACGATCTCGCCCTTGTCGAGCACGAGGATTTCATCGGCGTTGACGATGGTCGACAGGCGGTGGGCGATGACCAGCGTCGTGCGACCCTGGCTGACACGGTCGAGCGCCGTCTGGATCTCGCGTTCGGTGAAACTGTCGAGCGCCGAGGTCGCCTCGTCCAGGATCAGGATCGAGGGATTCTTCAGGATCGTGCGCGCAATGGCCACGCGCTGCTTTTCGCCGCCGGACAATTTCAGGCCGCGCTCGCCAACCTGCGCCTTGTAGCCATTAGGCACCGAGCGGATGAAATCATCGATCTGCGCGGCGCGCGCGGCCTCATAGACCTCGTCATCGGTCGCATCCCAGCGACCGTAGCGGATGTTGTAGGCGATGGTGTCGTTGAACAGCACCGTGTCCTGCGGGACCATGCCAATGGCGTCGCGCAGCGAGATCTGCGTGATGTTGGCAATGTCCTGCCCGTCAATGGTGATCCGCCCGCTCTGCGGTTCATAGAAACGAAACAGCAGGCGCGACAGCGTCGACTTGCCGGCACCTGACGGGCCGACGATGGCGAGCGTCTGGCCAGCTGGCACCTCGAAGCTGACGCCTTTCAGGATGGCGCGCTTTGGATCATAGGCGAAATGCACATCCTCGAATTTCACCGCCGCACGATCAACCTGCAGCGCCTGCGCGTCAGGCTTGTCCTTGATCTCGGGATTCTGGTTCAGGATGGCGAACATCATTTCGATGTCGATCACGGCCTGCTTGATCTCGCGATAGACCATGCCCATGAAATTCAACGGCTGGTAGAGCTGGATCATCATGGCATTGATCAGCACGAAATCGCCGAGCGTATTGGTGCCCTTGTGGATGCCGTCGATGCACAGGATCATCACCACCATCAGACCGATCGAGAAGATCAGCCCCTGCCCCGAGTTCAGCACCGCCAGCGAGACATAGCTTGCCGTGCTGTTGCGCTCGTAGCGTTCCATCGAGAGATCGTAACGCTCGGCTTCGCGCCGCTCCGCACCGAAATATTTCACCGTCTCGTAATTGAGCAGCGAATCGATCGCCTTGGTGTTGGCGTCAGTGTCGCTCTCGTTCATGTTGCGACGAATGCCGATCCGCCAGTCGGTCGCAATCGTCGTAAACTTCAGATAGGCGGCAATCATGATGATCACCGTCAGCGCATAGCGCCAGTCGAATTCGAAGAAAAAGACGCAGAGGATCAGCGTAAATTCAACGATGGTAGGCGCGCCCGTCAGCATGGACATGCGCACGATCTGCTGGATCGCCTCGCGGCCACGTTCCAGCACGCGCGTCAACCCGCCGGTCTTGCGCTCGAGATGGAAGCGCAGCGACAGCTGGTGGAGATGAACGAAGACCTCGTTGGCGATGCGCCGCACGGCATTCATGGCGACAGCTGCAAAGAGCGCGTCGCGCGCCTGTGTGAAAAACTGCATGAAGATGCGCAGCAGCGTGTAGATGACCACCATCGCGACCGGCCCGGCCAGGATCGCGGGCAAGGGCACGTCGGCACTGCCATTGGTCAGCAAATCCGTCGCCCATTTGAACGAATAGGGCACGGCAATGGTGATGAACTTGGCGACCAGCAGCAAAGCCATGGCACCAAGCACGCGCGCCTTCAGGTCGGCACGGTCTGAGGGCCAGATATAGGGCCAGAGGTGCTTGACAGTGGTCGCCAGCGAAGCTTCGGCCCGGATGTCGGGTCTGGTTGCCTGGTTGTCGGCGGGCGGAGTCTGGATCGGTTTATGGTGAGGGTTCATGCGTCTTCCGGAGCCTTCGGTCCGCGACCCCGGTCGGGGTATCAGTCACCTGACTTATAGGCGCTAATCGCCTCCAGTGCACCCCACCCGCGAAGATCAGTTCACGGCCTTGTCGTCCCTGCCGGGACCACGAGGATCTGGTTGGGGAAGATCAGCGACGGTTTGCGGATCTGCGTCTGGTTGGCGGCGTAGATCTGCGTGTAACGATGGCCGTCGCCGAGCAAGCGCTGGCTGATCTTCCACAGGCTGTCGCCTCGCTGCACCGAGACGCTCTGCAAATCGGTTACGACCGCATCGGACACGCTGCCTGATCCCTTGACCTCTTTTACAGGGGGCGGCACCGGGCGCGCCGGATAATCGAACGGCACCTCGGCTTGCGCCAGGATGCGACCGGCAGCATCCAGATGATCGGCGCGCACGCTATAGGCCCCCGGAGCCATGCCGCGTTCCACCTTGAGCGACCAGCGGCCCTCGGGATTGGCCGTGACGCTGGTCACCGGCGCGCCATTGAGAGACAGAAGAATGGTGGACCCCGGAGTGCCTGTTCCGGTGGCGTAAAAGCCCCCCTTGTCATCGACCTCGACGGTGCGAAT
>CAIWVR010000465.1 GCA_903916165.1 uncultured Hyphomicrobiales bacterium
ATCACCACCTATGACATTGAGCAGCGCCTGAAGCTGCTGAAAGTGTTGAAGCGCCCGGTGACGGCGGACACGGCCCTTGAGGCGATCATCGCAGACCGCCTGCGTCTGCGCGAATTCAAAAAATACAATCTGCCGACAGGCATAGGCGAGCGGAACAACGGAATCTTCATGATTGCCGGCGAGATGAAGACATCGCCACAGGCGCTGATGACGGCCGTGCAGGCGGCGGGCGTCCAGGAGAAGCACTGGGCCGATTTCTTCACTGCCGAGGCCGGCTGGCAGATGATGACACGCGCGCTCAACAAGGGGCTGGAAGTCTCCGAGAAGGAAGTGCGCGCGGAACTTGCCCGGCGCGGCGACCGCAAGGTGTCGGCCACGGAATATATCCTGCGGCCCATCGTGCTGATCCTGCCGATCGGTGCCACGCCAGACGCCGTCCAGAAGCGCCTGCGTGATGCGCAGCAATTGCGCCAGCGCTTCACCGATTGCGCGAGCGGCCTGCCGCTGGTGCGCGCCATGCCAGAAACTGCGGTGAAGGAACAATTCAGCCGCGCTGGCGCATCTGTCAGCGCAGAGATGCGCAACATCCTTGAAAAGGTCCCGGTCGGCCAACTCACGGAACCGACGCGCGCGGCGACCGGCATCGAGATGATCGCCGTCTGCAGCAAGAAAGACGCCCGCGACGACAAACTGGCTGGCGAGGATGTGCGCAACGAATTGCTGGGGCGCAAGCTCGACGCGCTGGGCGCAAAATCCCTTGCGGATTTGCGCAAGCGCGCCATTGTGGTGAAGCGCTGACATGGGGGTGCGCCTCCCCCTCGCAGTCTCGCAGGGTGACCCTTCAGGCATCGGCCCCGAAATCGCGTTGAAGGCCTGGGCCGCACGGCGCCCCGACACGCGGCCGTTTTTCATTCTCGGCGATCCGGACCTTTTCGAGCGCACGGCACAGGCCATGGCGCTGTCGGTTCCCATCGCCCGCGTGACACCTGCGCAGGCCCATGGCGTCTTCAATCGTGCCCTGCCCGTCGTCTCCATCGGATCTGTTCGGGGCGTGCCAGGCCACCCCGACGCCGCCGATGCACCCGTCACCATCGCGGCCATCGCGCAGGCGGTCGCGCTTGTCGAGGCCGGCGAGGCCGCAGGCGTCGTCACCAATCCGATTGCCAAGGACGTGCTTTACGGGGCCGGCTTCAAGCACCCGGGACACACCGAATTCCTGGGCGAACTTGCCGAACGCCATCACGGCGGCAGGCTGCTGCCTGTCATGATGCTGTGGTCGCCGGCGCTGGCCGTCGTGCCAGTGACGATCCACATCTCGCTCGCACGCGCCATTGCCGACCTCACGACCGACCTCATCGTCGAAACAGGCCGCATCGTCGCCGCCGACCTGCGCACAAAATTCAGGATCGCCGCGCCGCGCCTTGCCGTCGCCGGGTTGAACCCGCATGCAGGAGAAGGCGGCGCAATGGGCCGCGAGGACATCGACATTGTCGCGCCCGCCATTGCGCGGTTGCGCGCCGGGGGCATAGACGCACGCGGGCCGCTGCCGCCCGACACAATGTTCCATGCCGCCGCGCGCGCGACCTATGACGCAGCCCTGTGCATGTATCACGACCAGGCGCTGATCCCGATCAAGACGCTGGCCTTCGACAGCGCGGTGAACCTGACGCTCGGCCTGCCCTTCATCCGCACCTCTCCCGATCACGGCACCGCCTTCGACATTGCAGGCCAGGGCATTGCGCAGGCCGCGAGCCTGATCGCCGCGCTCGACCTCGCGGCGCTGTTGGCCGACCGTGCCAGCGGGATGGCATGAACGGCGACGGCAAATCTTGCGACGGCCTGCCCCCGCTGCGCGACGTCGTCGCGACATATGACCTCGCAGCCCGGAAGTCGCTGGGGCAGAACTTCCTGTTCGATCTCAATCTCACCGGCCGTATCGCGCGGGCCGCCGGGCCTCTGGCTGGCGTCACCGTCGTCGAGGTCGGCCCTGGCCCCGGTGGCCTGACACGTGCCTTGCTGACAGAGGGCGCGGCGCGCGTCATCGCCGTCGAGCGCGACGAAAGATGCCTCGCGGCGCTCGCCGATGTCGCCGCCGCCTATCCCGGACGCCTGCAGGTGGTCGAGGGCGACGCGCTGGAGACCGACTGGCGCGCACTCGTGGCTGGCATCTCCGGCCCGGTGCGCCTCTGCGCCAACCTGCCCTATAATATTGGTACGGTGCTGCTGGCCGGCTGGCTCGAAACCGACCCCTGGCCGCCATGGTTCGACCGGATGATTCTGATGTTCCAGCGCGAGGTTGCAGAACGCATCGTCGCCACCCCGGCGCAGCGCGTGGATTACGGACGCCTCGGCGTGCTGGCAGGCTGGCGCGCGCAGGCGCGCATCCTGTTCGACGTGCCGCCTTCGGCCTTCTCGCCGCCACCTAAGGTGACGTCCTCCGTGGTGGAGCTGATCCCGCGCGAAAAACCCCTGCCCTGCAATGGCAAGATTCTCACCGCCGTCACAGCGTCAGCCTTCAACCAGCGCCGCAAGATGCTGCGGCAATCGCTGAAGGGGCTGGCCGTCAACGGCCGTACGCTGGATGCGCTGGAGTTACTGAAAGCAGCAGGAATCGAAGAGACGAAGCGCGCGGAAGAAGTCGACGTGGCAGGTTTCGCGACGCTGGCCCGCATGGCCGAAGAGATGGGCGGCTAGCGGGCGCCCTCCTCCCGCGCTCGCGGGAGAAGGGCAAAACTACCCCTCGCGCAGCAGTTTCTCGACAAAGGCGTTGATCCCCTGCGCGGAGCGGGCGCGCTTCAGGCGCTCGGCGATGAGAATGGACTTCACCTCCGCCAGCGCCGTCTGGATGTCCTCGTTGACGATGACGTAATCATAGATCGGCCAGCGCGTGATTTCATTGCGCGCATTCACCAGCCGCTTGGCGATGACCTCGGCCTCATCCTCGGCACGGCGTTCGAGCCGCGCACGCAATTCCCTGATCGAGGGCGGCAGGATGAAGATCGTCACCACATCGTGCGGTGCGCGCTTCTGGACCTGCTGGGTGCCCTGGTAATCAATGTCGAACAGCATGTCGCGGCCCTGGCTCAGGACCTTCTCGACCGGCTCGCGCGGCGTGCCATAGGAATTGCCATGCACGTCGGCATATTCCAGAAGATCGTCGGCTGCTCTCAGGCGGTCGAACTCGCTCTTCTGCTTGAAATAATAATGAATACCGTCGACCTCGCTGGTACGGCGCAGGCGCGTCGTCACCGAAATGGACAGCGTCAGGTCGAGCGATGTGTCCTGCAGGAGATCGCGCGTCAGCGTGGTCTTGCCGGCACCGGACGGCGACGACAGGATCAGCATCAGCCCGCGGCGCTTGATCGGGTCTTGGTGTAGGGTCATTTCATGTGTCCGACTGGGCTTCATTCGATGTTCTGAACCTGCTCGCGGAATTGCTCGATCTCGACGCGCAAGTCCATGCCAATCTGCGTGAGAACGGAATCGTTCGACTTGGCGCACAG
>CAIWVR010000466.1 GCA_903916165.1 uncultured Hyphomicrobiales bacterium
CATTTAGATTTTCCAATAAACTTCCGATTTTGCCAGTGAAATCCTCTTTTCTCGTCAGATATGACGAGAATGGACTTGTTGCGTAGTAATCCGCTTGTGTCAGAGTTTCGATGACACCTATTACATTGTTGGCTTTCGCCCAATCTAGTGTGTCTTGCCAGCATCGACTGCGTTCCCAGTCTTCGCCACCCACTGGCAATGTCGGGGGAGGATCAAGATGCCTTCCGCATTTTGAAAGCTCATCGTAAATATGTTCCCATGACTTTCTTTTTGGATAATCTCTCGCCATAGCTGTTGCCCTGCCTCGATAATCGGTCAGTTTGTATTCTTAGTGGCGTTTGAAATATGTCATTTTGACCTTGCTCAGATATCAAGGTGTTTGTTTGATTTTTCGATCGTAGGTATCCAAAGCTGCTTCATCGAAGCAGCAGAAAATCACCGTTATGTCATCGGCAGAGATTGCCGCTTTTGCTTCGGCGACGGCTATGGCAGTGGCTTCTTCCAGAGGGTAGCCGTAGATCCCTGTACCAATTGCAGGGATAGCCACGCTTGAGAGCTGGTATTCCCTCACGATCTTGAAGATTGCTTGGTAACAATTCCGTAGCAGATTGGTTTCGTTCCGCGTTCCGTCCCAATATCGCGGTGCAACAGCATGAATGACGAATTCTGCCGCGAGATTATATCCTCGGGTGATCCGAGCCTCGCCAGTAGGACAGCCGCCCAGTGCCAGACATTCTCTCTCAAGTTCTGGTCCCGCGGCGGCGTGGATAGCGCCACACACGCCCCCGCCTGCCAACAAGTTCGTATTGGCTGCATTCACGATTGCTTTTGCTGGGAGTGTTGTTATATCGGTTAATAATAGTTCTATTGAACCTGCTGTCATAATTCGTTCTCACTTATCGCATGCGATCGATCTGAAATCGGTACGCAATACCTCCATAAGTGCATTGATGTCGTTTACCGCAGATTTATAATCCGAATTGTCTCCGATAAAAAATACATGCGCTGCCCCTCCGCCGGGGCCTTGGTTGTCTGGTACGTCAAGCGTGACCTTGATACTGGGGACTTGATCAAGGATTGTCGCTAAATGGGAGTCTTCTGTAATCGATATCTCAGTAGCCCCAAGACTTAGGTTCATTGTCAAAATGCGTTCGGGCAAGTATTGAAGCGCGTCGAAATATTTCTTCCATTCAAAGTCCTTCATGAATTCTATTTTTGAATCCACAATGGCTAGTTCCAGATCCCAGATATAACCAAGAAATCCTGGATATAGCTCGATTGGAGTATCTTCATCAATGGGTTCAAGACGTTCCATTTTTTGTTCCATTATGGAAGGGCCGGAAAGTCATCTCGTCGATTGCCTTCGACGAGGGCTATTAATTCAGGTGGAGCGATGACTTCGACCTTGTCGCCCCACTGGTAGAGGTACCAAGCCATCTCAAGCGCACCAGCAGCTCGGAATTTCACGATCAGTGAACCGTCTGCTTGTCGCTCTTCAGTCTGCTCAGGGTGAAACTGATAGGCCACCGCTTGCTCGGCTGCCTCGGGCGCAAACCTCCAGATCACGTCGGTAATCTCAGCATCGCGTTGGAAGACGCCAAAGGCCTTGTTGGCAAAGCGCTGAAGGTCGAAATCCGCAGGGCGCGTAAAATATTCGTCCGTGAGGGCGGCCGACAGGATGTTGTCGACCCGGTAGGTCTTGAGGGTAGGGCCACGGCTGCTGGATGGATCCTGTGCCACCAGATAGCGCCGAGTGCCCGACAGGAACCCCAAGGGGGCAAGCTTCCTCGGGCGATCCTCGGATTCGTAGTTCGAGCGGTATCTGATCGTGACGAGCCTGCAGGCCTTGATGGCTTCTACGAGCTTTGCATGAACCTGATCGTTGACGCGCGGCTTGGGGCCCGGGCGCGCGATAAAGCCCTGCGCCTCGAGGAGGGCGTCATAATCGGGTTCAAGCCGCGTCTTGGATCGCGGGATCAGGCTGAGGACCTTGTCCTGGAGCTTCCTGAGAGCTTGCGCCTCAGGCCTCATCCCAGATCTCTCTAAATGGTTAACGGCTAATTCGAGGGCGGTGAGTTCTTCCGCCGTCAAGGAAATCAGATCACGCAGTTCAGCATTGACCAAGCGCCATCGCTTCTTGCCGTCAGGGGCGTCAATGGTCTCAATATCTGGAAACTGCAATTCCAGCGCCCGCGTCATGCGTTGCGCTGTTCGGTGCGAAACCGAGAAGATTTCGCACATCTCATCGAGACAGAGGCCCAGCCGCCGCGACGACACGAGTGTCGCCAATTGCAGGAGCTGGTCTGCCTTCGCATAGGACATCTTTTATCCCCTCGGATATTGGACGCAGCTTACCAGCAATCAGCTCTTGCGCTTCGTTTTTGATGCAGGGGTCGGCTGGCAGCGTTCCAGCGCCAGACTTGTGAGGAACTGTTGGCGGGCTTGCAGAGCAGCGACGTCTTTACTCGCTGAGCCCTGCCAGTCCATTGCGAACCACAATACCGGGACGGCAAATCCAACAATGCCCGCGGCGACATTCTGTGCGACCTTGACGCCCTGTTCGGAAGCCAATTCCTCGACCTTGATGTTATTGGCCTGGATCTCCGCCGTGATCATCGTGCAAGTGGCGTTCACGTCCTGCGGTTGGACCGTGGCGACCGATTGTGGTGCCCTGCCAGCGCAGGCGCCCAG
>CAIWVR010000467.1 GCA_903916165.1 uncultured Hyphomicrobiales bacterium
TCGAACAGTCGAAATTCGGCGCGCGTTCGCTCTGGAATGTGCTTGGACCCTCGGTACGCCGCATCGCGCTGACGCTGGGCGAACATCCCGATACGCCGACCGTCGAACTGATCCGCCGCACCAAGGACAAGCTACGCTCGCGCATTCCCCCCCAGGAAATCGCCGCGGCAGACGCCACGATCTTTGAAAATACGCTGACCGGCGACGACATCGACCTCAACCTGCTGCCGATCCCGCGCCACTGGCCGCGCGACGGCGGACGCTACGCAGGCACGGCGGACGCCGTCATCACGCGCGATCCCGACACGAAATATCTCAATGTCGGCACCTATCGCATGATGCTGCAGGGCAAGGACACGACGGGCCTCTATCTCTCGCCGGGCAAGGATGCGCGGCTGCACATCGCGCGCGCCTGGGAACAGGGCAAGTCGCTGCAGGTCGCAGCCGCCTGGGGCATCGACCCGCTCTATATGCTGGTCGGCTCGCAGAGCTTCCCGAAAAACGTCTCCGAATACGAATATGCCGGCGGCATCAAGGGCGGCCCGGTGCCGGTTGTGAAGGCCAAGAACAGCGACCTGCTGATCCCGGCCCATGCGGAGCTGGTGGTCGAGGGCGAAATCCGTCCCGGTGGCATGGCACCCGAAGGCCCGTTTGGCGAGTTCACCGGCTATTACGGCAAGCCGGAAGCGGCCTGCCCGCTGGTCCACATCACCGCCGTGCATTATCGCAACAACCCGATCCTGACCAATGCACTGATGGCGGATTATCCGTCCTGCGAACAATCGGGCTTTTTCTCGATCATCCGCTCGGCGAAAATCTGGGACGATCTGGACAAGCTCGGCGTGCCGGGCATTCACGGCGTTTATTCGCATCCCGCCGCCGCCGGTGGTTTTGGCATGGTGGTGGTGGCGCTCGAGCAGAAATATGCGGGCCATGCCGCGCAGGTTCTGGCGCTGACCGCGCAGGTGCCGGGCGGTGCCTATTACACCAAATGGATCGTCGCGGTGGACCAGGACGTCGATCCGACCGACATGGACCAGGTGATCTGGGCGATGGCCTCGCGCTGCAACCCGATCGACGACATCGACATTCTGCGCAACACCTGGTCGACGCCGCTCG
Source organism: uncultured Hyphomicrobiales bacterium (assembly GCA_903916165.1). Taxonomy (GTDB): domain Bacteria; phylum Pseudomonadota; class Alphaproteobacteria; order Rhizobiales; family Beijerinckiaceae; genus Terripilifer. Next base: position 1,120 of record CAIWVR010000467.1, read on the forward strand.
ACCCGTCCCAGAACCCGCCCGACAAGCGCCCCTATGGCTCGAAGGCGCTGATCAATGCGTGCAAGGATCACCGCTACATTCCGGTGTTCTCGACGCGCACGACGCTGCGGGAATCGACCTATAACAAGGTGGCTGCCAATTGGGCGGATCTCGGCCTGCCGGGCGTCATCCCGCAGGTGCGCGCCTTCGAGAGCGAGACCAAATTCGTCTATCGCGAAGAAGGCCAGATGAACAAGTAAGGCTCATTCGTCATTGCGAGGAGCAAAGCGACGCGGCAATCCATCTAAACGGCTGCCACCCGAAGATGGATTGCCGCGTCGGCCTGCGGCCTCCTCGCAATGACGAGCCTGAGGAGTCACGTAAGCGGTTGAGAAGCGGGCGTCGCCTCTGCCTCGTCATTGCGAGCGGAGCGAAGCAATCCAGACGCGCAGGCTTGCGCATGGGCTGAAACGGTACATGCCATTCGAGCAACACGAAACACAGCTGCTCGCGAGCAGCCGCTCTGGCCTAGCGGCAGTTGCCCGAAGATGGATTGCCGCGGCGCGGACAAGCCCGCGCCGCGCTATGGCTTACTTGCGAACGATCTGTTCGTAGGTCGGCTTGTTCTCGAGGAAGCCGCGCTCGGCCATCCAGTCGACCTTCTCCTGGAATTCGGCGATCTTGTAATCATGCACGCCCAGAAGCTCGGGCATCAGGCCGGTCTTGCGCTGTTCGGGCTTGAGATCGCGCAGCAGCTCCTCGCGCGAGCGGTCGTCGTTGGCGCGCAGATATTCGACGGCGCTGTTGAGTGCGCGGCGAATTTTTCCGGACGTTTCCGCATCAATGTCGTCGGCCGCAACAATGCCGCCGCGCCATTTCAGATCAGCGATCTTGCGCGCGCCCTTTTCCATCGCGCGGCTGACGAGCGGCTCCATGAGCGCGGCCGCCTGCGTCTGGCCCGACAGCAGCGCATCGAGACGATCATTGGCGTGCACCAGCTTGATCTGGTCGAAGGGAACGCCCGCGGCCTCCAGCACCTCGACCGTCGCGTAGAACGTGCCGGCATGCCACGTGACCGCGATCGGCACATTGGCGAGATCCTTCACACTCTCAATCTTGCTGCCGGGCATGACCATGATCTCGCCGGTGCGCGCCGTGGTGTCGAGCGCGATGATCTTGCCCTTGCCGAGCGATTGCACCCGCTCGATCGCGCCCCATTCGCACACGGGATAGACCTCAAGCGCGCCCTTTTGCAGCTGGGATTCCTTCCAGCGGTCGGCATAATCCTTCGCGCGACCGGCGACGCCGTTCGGATTGTCCTCGGTATATTCGACCAGCAATCCTTCGGCTTCGAAGAAGCCTTGCTCCACGGCGACGCGCCACGGACGGTCATGGGCATTGCTGTCGCCCTGCAGTCGAATGACTTGAGTCATGTTTTTTAATCCTCCCGATGTCGAGGATCCAAGGATACGGCGCGCGCGACGCTTTGCAAGGGGTGCTGTTACATTTGGAAAATGGTTCTTCCGGAGGGGCTCTGCGCGCCTGTTTTAGTCTACGAGGCGTGCGGAGCCTGAGCCGTGGCACGCGCAACCTGTCCCTCTTCATTGCGCGGAGCAATGCGACAAACCACTCCATCGGGCGGTTGCCGCCGAAGATGGAGTGCCGCGTCGCCTCCGGCTCCTCGCAAGGACGAGGCTAACGCTCGGCGAGATCGAGGAAGCTTCGGCCCTTGCGGTCCTCGACCTCGATCAGCCACAGATCGGGATCGAACTTCATCTCGCGGGCAATCTTTTCCTCGACACTGGCGGGATCGCTCCAGTCTTCCTGGTGCAGGCGCATCCACAGACGGTCGATGCCATCCTCACGGTCGGCCAGTTCCGATTGCGGCGCCGGCCCATACAGGGCCGCATGACCGTCGAGACGATCGATCTTGACGAATATGGCACCGGCCTCTGCCGCGCCGCGACGGCGCAACATGGCGACTGCACCCTCGACACCAATCCGACGCAAATAGGCGGCAACCCAAAAATCCGCGCGCAGGTGCATCAGGGAACAGCCACGCCGGAGAGCGCCGACAATTCGCGCATGACGCGCGCCGACAGGTCTCCGGTGACCGGCAATTTGCGCGATTGTTCGAACATTTCGATCGCCTTGCGCGTACCGGCACCCATGATGCCATCCGCCTTGACGACATAGCCGAGTTTCATGAGCGCCTTCTGGGCAGCAACAATGCGGGGCGCGGGATCGGTAGCAGGCGCGGGTGTGCCGGCAGACAGAAGCGCGCCGATCTGATCCCTCGGCGGAGCCTCGACCGGGCGCTGGGCAGGCGTCACGACGGGGGCTGGCTGTGGCTGCGGCGCAGCGGTCTTTTCAAGCGGGCGTTGCGGCGGCAGGGGCACCGCCGGCGGCACCGCCGACGGCACCGGCGCGCTCACCGGAAGCGCGGGGCGGGCAATGACGGGGCCGTGAAAGATCGGGGCCGGATGACGCGCGGTCTGGAAGAACA
>CAIWVR010000468.1 GCA_903916165.1 uncultured Hyphomicrobiales bacterium
CTGGAGGCCGGGCCCCGCGATTGGGATCCGCTCATCCATATCCCGCTCGGCATGGGCAAGATGCATGAGTGGAAGCTACATGATTGGGGCTATCGGTCCGAGCCCGAGCCTTTCCTGAATGATCGCCGCATTGAATTGAAGCGCGGCAAGGTTCTCGGCGGCTCGTCGTCTGTCAATGTGATGGCCTATACGCGTGGCCATCCCGGCGATTACGACAGGTGGGCGCGCAACGGCGCAAAGGGCTGGTCCTTCGGGGATGTGCGTCCCTACTTCCGGAAGAGCGAGACGTGGGAGGGCGGCGGCAGCGAATTTCGTGGTGCCTCTGGCCCGATAGGCACTGAATTCGGAAAAACGAAGGATCATCTCTACGATCGCTGGCGTGAAGCCGCTGCCGCCAAGGGCTATGAAGTCACGCCCGATCTCAACGGCGCCCAGGCTGCTGGCTTCGGCCGTAGCCAATATACGATTCGTGCCGGGCGCCGCTCTTCGACCTCCAGCGCCTATCTCAAGCCGGTCGCGGGACGACGCAACCTGCGTGTGATGACGGGCGTTCATGCCACCCGCATCCTGTTCCGCGGCAATCGGGCCACGGGCGTGGAATATCTGGGTGCCAGTGGCCTGTCGCGCGTCGAGGCGAGCATAGAGGTGCTCCTTTGCGGTGGTGTCTACAACAGCCCCCAATTGCTGATGCTGTCGGGCATAGGCCACCCCGATCACTTGCGTGCCATGGACATTGAGCCATGGCTCGACCTGCCCGTCGGTGACAATTTGCAGGATCATCTGGTCGCGCAATTGTGGTATGAGCGCGAGGGCTCGGGGCCTTTCCGTGAGACGATGCGCTTCGACCGGATGGCTCTCGCCATGGTGCGCGCCTATCTCTTCGGGACCGGCCCTGCGACCATCGTTCCGGGCGGGCTCTACGCCTATGTCAAGACGAAGCCGTCGCTTGACGTCCCCGATCTCGGTTTCATGTTCCGCAGCGCGCCGGCGGGTGCCCATCTCTGGTTCCCGGGAGTGCGCCCAGCCTATCGCGACGGCTTTGGAATCCGCGCGGCCTTGCTCCATCCGGCCAGCCGTGGCCGGATTCTCCTGCGCTCCGCTGATCCGCTGGATCCGGTGCGCGTGCACGGCAGCTTCCTCAGCGCGCCCGAAGATGCGCGCGCCCTTCACCGGGGGATTATCCTGGCCCGGGACCTCGCGCATGACAGCGCGATGGACGGGGTGCGGGGCCGGGAGCTCGCGCCGGGCCCGCAGGTCGAAGATGATGCGGCGCTCGAGGCCTGGATGCGGAAGGTCGCAATCACGGCAAACCATCCTTGCGGCACATGCGCAATCGGTGCGGATGGTGCCGTGCTCGACCCTGAGCTTCGCGTGCGCGGGACGCAGGGGCTGCGCGTCGTCGACGCTTCAGCCATGCCTGATCTCGTTTCCGGCAACATCAATGCCTGCGTGATCATGATGGCTGAGCGGGCAGCCGATCTGATCCTGGGAACAACGCCTCATCTGGTCGCGGCTGGGGCGGATCTCGCCGCCGGTACCGCGCCCGAGGGGTGATCGAAAGAAGTCGCCGCCTGATGGAGATGAGATGAGCCAAACGCAAGCAAGCCAGACGATCCTGACCTATGCGAGGGAGGGCCTGGGCCAGAGGATCGGCTTCGGGAAACGCCCCGCCGTCCTCGTCATCGACATGCAGAACGACTTCTGCGACCCGGTTTCAGCGACGACGCTGCATCCCTCGATTGTGTCCACATATGACCCGATTGCCCAATTGTGCGACCTTGCGCGCTGCTCGTCGGTGCCGGTCATTTACACGCAGGGCCTTGTCGCGGCTGACGGTTCGAGCGCCAGTCTCTGGCGGCTGAAGATGCGCAACCATGGCCTACGTTCCGTGCAGATCGAGGGAAGCCGTGGCGCGGCGATCATCGACCAGCTCGCGCCGCAGCCACAGGATCGTGTGATCCGGAAATGGCGACCCAGCGCCTTCTTCAGGACCGACCTCGAAATCTTCCTTGGCGTCCAAGGCATAGACACGCTGCTTGTCTGCGGCACGAGTGTGAGCGGATGCGTGCGGGCAACCGTGACCGACGCCTTTATGCGCGACATTCGATGCATGGTTGTGCGGGAATGCGTCGTGGATCGGACCGCCGAGGTCATGGAGGCCAATCTGTTCGACCTCGACCAGAAATATGCTGACGTCGTGTCGCTGGCCGATGGTCTCGCCTATTTAAAAACGCTCGGTGCAAGCCAGGACACAAACGCTAGGTGAACATCATGACGCTGCGCTTGCCCAAGCACAATCGATACGCCTACACGCCGATCATCAGCCGGCCGCAATACAAATGGCCCGGTGGCAAGGATCTCGCTTTCTACATCGGACTCAATGTTGAACATTTTGCTTTCATGGCGGGACGGGGAAGTGATCCCCATCTGCGCGGTGGGGCTGCACCCCAGACGCAGCGCAATTATGCGTGGCGCGACTATGGGCTGCGGGTGGGCGTCTGGAACGTCTTCAAGCTCCTCGATGAGCTTGGCCTGTCTTGCACGGTCTTGCTGAACAGCATGGTTTGCGAGCTCTATCCGCCCGTCATCGAACATATGAAGGCGCGTGGTTTCGACATTTGCGGACACGGCCGCACCAATGGCGAAGCACTGGCCGGTGTCTGGGAGCACGACGAGGCGACGCGCATCAATGAGGCAACGGCGGTGATTGCGCAGGCCTTCGGCAAGCGGCCGACGGGCTGGATGGGCCCGGGTGCTGCCGAATCTGGTGTGACCCCTGATTTGTTGGTCGAGGCGGGTTACACGCACAGTATGGGCTGGCCTCTGGACGACCAGCCCGTCTGGATGAAGACACGGTCCGGGCCGTTGCTATCGGTGCCCTATCCGATGGAGCTGAACGACATAGGCGCAACGGTCCACAGGGATCATACAGGCCGCGAATTCGCTGACATGGTCGTGGACCAATTCGAGGAGATGATCGCGCAATCATCGGAACGCCCTCTGGTGATGGGCCTCTCCCTGCATCCCTACATCTGCGGGCAACCCTTCCGGCTGCGGCCGTTGCGTGTCGCCTTGAAGCATTGCATGTCCCATGCGGAGCGCAATCGCGTCTGGTGGACGCGCGCTGTCGACATTGCCGACCATTGCATGAGCTTGCCCGACGACGTCCTGCCAAAGCCGAAATGAGGCCCCGCCCGTGACTGATTCATTCGAAGACCATTGCTGGAAAGACCTCATTCCAGATGATATCCTGAAGCTATATTCCCATTACAGGAGGGATCTCTTCATCGGCCCCAAGCCCGCGCTTCTCGCGATCGACCTGTATGAATTGGCCTATCAAGGCGGCCCGAAGCCGGTCTCGGAGGTCGCCAGAGATTTTCCATCGTCTTGCGGTATCAATGCCTGGACCGCAATCAAGCCGACGGTCCGGCTCTTCGCGGCGGCAAGGCAGGCCGGGCTGCCGATCTTCTATACGACCGGCGACGATCGCAAGCATGCCAAGCCGACGCGCTTCACCGTCACCAATCGCCGCTCGAGCATGGACGGTGTCGATGCCTTCAAGATCCGGCCGGAATGGGCACCGCAAGATGGCGACGTCGTCGTGACGAAGCAACGCGCCAGCGGTTTCTATGGAACCTCCTTGACTGCGCATCTCACGGCCCTGGGCATCGACACCGTCATCATTTGCGGGGAAAGCACGTCGGGATGCGTGCGCGCCTCCACTGTAGACGGCTATTCGAATGGCTTCCACATGGTCATGGCAGAGGAATGCTGTTTCGACCGGAGCGACATCTCGCACAAGGTCAATCTGTTCGATCTTCATCACAAATATGCGGACGTCATGCGGGTGAACGAGATCATTGAGGAGCTCGACAAACGAGCTCGGTCCTGAGGAGATGACCATGTCTGCAAAGCGTATGATAGGCAGGGTTTTGGTGGCGTTCTTGTGCCTTATGGGCGCGGTCCAAGCCAGCCAGGCCCAGGCGATCATCATGGGTGCCGTCGGTTCTGCGGGGGCAAACATCTGGCCATTCTATATTGCTATCAAGAACGGCTATTTCACGGAGGCGGGGATTACGCCGGACATCATCTTCGTCCAATCCAACGCCGGGGTAAACTTGCAGCTTGCGGCTGGCTCAATTGATGTGGCGATCACGACAGGCCTTGTCGATCCAATAAGGGCAATCGAAAAAGGCGCCAGCGCCGCGATCATCCGCATAGCGATCTCTCCTGCGCCTTACGCGATCGTTGGCAAGGCAAGCATCGCGTCAATTGCTGACCTCAAAGGCAAGCGGATTACAATTGGAGGTGCCAAGGACATCACGCGCATCCTGACCGATGGCGTCTTGTCAGCAAATCAGGTTGATCCATCAACGGTGGAATATTCCTACGCGGGCTCGACTGCAGCGCGTCTCACGGCTCTCCAATCAGGGGTTGTTGACGCCGCGATCTTACTGCCTCCCTACAATTTTTACGCTGAGACGGCAGGCTTCCGATCACTTGCACTGACGAAGGAATTTGTCCCCGACCTGCCCTTTGCAGGGACTGTCGTGAACACCAAATGGGCCGAACGGAATCCTGATCTCGTCCGCAAGCTCCTCGCAATCGATGACAAGAGCATCGTCTGGTTCAACAATACGGCAAACCGGGAAAAGGCCATCGACATTATGGTTGAGGTGAGCAAGGGCAATCGCGCTGATGTCGAGAAGACCTATGATTATATGCAACGGAATGAGTTTTTTGAAAAATCCAGCGCCATCTCCCGGCGGAAGCTGGAACGTGTGGTGCGCGCGTTGACGGAAACAGGCGATATCGAAGCCGGTCTCTCTGTCGAGAAACTGGTCCTGCCAAAAACGCAATTTACGGAGTAATCGACCTTCGCGGACAAGCAGAAATGGACATCTGACAATCAGGATCCAACCTCATCGACTGGCTGCACGAGGGGGGCGTCGCACACCGAGGGCGTCCAGATCTCTGGCCTATATTAAAAATGAGACATGCCGCGCAGGAGGTTCCGGCTTGAGGACACCACCTGAAAAATCACCAAAGTCATGTCTGATGGAACATAAGAAGCGACCCTCTCCGCCGGTTGATCGATGAAATTTGAAAGGGAGTTCTGAAACCGGCGCTCCACTTATCTTTGAGAATAAATCAATGCCGCAGGCGCATCAAGCCACTCATGACGATTGATGGGACTTAAAAATGTTACCTTGAAGGTCGCCTGTATAGACGCCGAGATCGCAAAATTGAATAGCGTAGGTTCACATTCGAAGTGCAACTTCTCGTCACCTATTTGGGTAGCTGAGATTGCGATAAATGCTCTGTATGCGGATTGGGATCGCCCTATCGATTTTCTATCAGCGGGTCATTAAAGCAGGATTCGGGATAGTCTGTGTGTCTAAGCAGCCCTCGCTTACCGCGCTTGAAAAAAGATTGTAGAGACAGCGACCGGCAAGAAAAGCGTCGCGTATTTGTTGCGTGCCCTTGAATTGTAGATTTTAATTTATTGATATAGAAAAAAAGTCAAATGCGTCTCGTCTGGTCAATCCAAAGGTCGACAGAATGTGGCCGTCTCGTTCTTGCCATCACGAAAGCCTTGATCCTCAGAGCCGATTTTGGAATAATGTCGATGTCATGGGCATCCAAGGGGTTGGCTCAAAAGTTAGGTCCCGATATTGTAGACGTCACACATATAGATTCCGGGTCGTGACGATATGCGAGAAAGAAAAAACATGAATGATCGTCAGATGCATCTTGGCCTTTATGCGGTTGGAACAGGCAATCATATAGCCGGTTGGAGGCATCCGGGCGCGTCCGTGACGAGTGAGGAGTTGCACGTCTTTAAATCAATTGCCGCCTCTGCTGAAAGAGGCAAGCTGGATTTTATTTTTGTTGGAGATAATCTCGCCTTTCTATTTGACGGTCATCCGGGCCAAATGCTGCGTCTCGAACCGACAACGCTTCTGTCCGCGCTTGCGTGTGTGACCAGTAAAATCGGTCTTGTGGGGACAGCCTCCACCACATTTTCCGAACCTTTCAATATTGCCAGGCAATTCGCGTCACTTGATCATCTCAGTGGTGGACGTGCAGGGTGGAATGTTGTGACGACCACCACGAATGAAGCTGCGATGAACTTCGGGCGCAAGGAAATGGTCGAGCATGAACATCGTTATGAGATTGCCACTGAATTTGTTGAAGTGGTAGAGGGTCTCTGGGACAGTTGGGAAGACGGAGCCCGTGTTCTCAACAAGGAAACTGGCCAATATTATGATCGCAGTAAAGTGCATGTTCTGGATCATAAGGGTAAATATTTTACCGTTAAGGGGCCTCTCAATCTTACCCGCACGCCACAGGGGCGCCCGATCATCGTTCAGGCAGGGTCCTCACCGAGCGGACAAAAATTGGCTGCGCGCTATGCCGAGGTTGTCTTCACGGTTCAGCTTGATAAGGACGAGGCCTGCAAATTTACGTCCGGTCTGAAAAAACAGGTTGCCGCTTTTGGGCGTGATCCGCATCACTGTAAAGTCATGCCCGGTCTGGTGCCGATTGTCGGCCGCACCGACGGGGAAGCAAAGGATAAATTAGTTCAGCTCATGAAATATGTCGATCCCGTCAGCGCAATGAGAACAATGTCTCTGCGTTTCGGTCATGATATGTCTGTTTATCCTCTTGACGGTCCTGTCCCAGATCTGCCTGTCTCCAATCTTGCGCAGACTTATAGTAAGGTTGCTACGTCAAAAGCAAAGCGTTTGGGATATAATCTGAGGGATATTTATAATGAAATTGCGGTGGCGAGGGGATACCTGATGTTTTGTGGAAGTGCCGCGACTGTGGTGGATCTCATGGAGGAATGGTTCATCGATGGCGCTGCGGACGGCTTTAACCTTTTACCGCCGCATTTTCCGGAATCTCTGGATGATTTTGTTGATTTAGTGATTCCCGAATTACAGAGGCGAAAGCTCTTCCGAAAGGATTATATAGGATCGACACTGCGGGATCATCTTGGGGTGCCCATCCCAAAAAATAGATTTGCGCCTTCGGTCGGGTAGGCCCGTAAAAGCCCAATTTCCGACAAGTGTCACGTCATATGATCGTTTTTATGATCATGGCCGAGGTTCATTGCGGGGTGCGATTTTAATCATCACGAGCGATTGCCGGAATCGGGAGTGTCACCTCAGATAATGCAGTTTCTGCAAGCTTGATTCCTTTATTTTTATGGGCATGATGCTGTCTTGTCTTTTGGCTGGGGGGATTGGGTCGTGAATGTTTGCTCAGTGGTCGCTTTTTTTGTCGCGATTTTGTCGCTCGTTCTGGGCACGTCGTCAGCGAATGCGCAGGATTTCTATAAGGGTAAAACAATCAGCCTGATCGTTGGCTTCTCACCTGGTGGTACGTATGACCTGACGGCCCGGATACTTGCTCGTCATATCGGCAACCACATTCCCGGAAAGCCGTCCATCATTGTTCAGACCATGACGGGTGCGGGAGGGTTCACGGCGGTCATGTACCTCTACAACAGTGCAGCTCGGGATGGGACAGTCATCGGCATGCCGCCACGGAATTATCCGATAGCTCCCTTTGCGAATGATCAGTTGCGCTATGATGGCCGAGCCTTTCATGCGATCGGAAGTACGACCTCGGAAGTGCAGGTATGCGCGGTCTGGCATAAAGCGGGTATTTCAAATTTATCCGATTTATTGACCCGGGAGATCACAGCCGGGATCACAAGCTATTATGATGACATCGGCACCCTCACCTTGGTGACGAAAAATATAACCGGGGCAAAGTTGAAAATCGTCAATGGTTATCCGGGTGGGAATGACATTTCGACGGCCATGGAAAAAGGTGAGGTTGATGCGGAATGTGGATGGTCCTGGGGATCGGTCAAGAATCGCGCCAAGGCGTGGCTGGTCCAGAAAAACATCAACATCATTCTTCAACTTGGTTCCGATAAAGCTCCAGATTTGCCGGATGTTCCTTTCATTTTTGACTTCGTAAAGACGGATCTGGATCGTAAGGCACTTGAGCTTTTGATGGCGCCGGATGCCTTTGCCTGGCCTTTTGTTGCCCCACCCGGTGTGGCCGCCGATCGGGTCGAGATTTTGCGCCGTGCGTTTGACGAGACAATGATTGACAAGGCATTTCTTGCGGAAGCAAAGCAGACAAACCTTGAGATAAATCCGCTCGGTGGGGAAGTCATTCAGTCCAAAATTGATCGCATTCTCAGCTTTGATGCGCATGTGATCGCCCGCGCCAAGGAGCTTGTGAAGCCACCCAGCTGATAATGTCGTTTGAGCGATGATTAATGGGTTCCAGTTGGTTCGGGATTTCCGAACTTAGATTTCCATTCAGGGCGTCTTTGTTCGCCTGATTGTCACAGGCTTGTCGGCTGAATCTGTGGGTATCTTGAGGTTAGGATGCCGCTTCATGGATGACGCGCCTGACGTCAGGAGGTTTTGGAGGGTGCTCTGGTTGGGGGTGCCTGTTTCGTGCAATGCGGTGATTGCAGCCTGATCCCTTTGCAGCAGGAGGCTGACCTGCTTTTACGCAAATTGGACGATTCAAAGCTTTGATTGTCTCACGATCTCCGAAGCTGGGAGAGGAGAGGAGAGCAATTATAGGTTCGAAGGTGTGCAATCAGCAGATCGCGTTGCCTCTGAAGCAAGGCCATGGCCGGTTCGGCATTCGCATTGATCGGAAATTTTTTGTTGTTGAATTCCGTCGGTCCAGGGGGCCCCGCTGCATCTGCAGCTTTTTCTCGGCGAGCGCGTCTCGCCGATGGGTCCTGAGGAAGCGTGCCACATCGGGGTGCGTGTCCGTCCCGCTTTCAAGAGCGTGAGCGAAGCACCACCCCGGGCCGTTCGCGAGCCACATAGCTTGCGGAAAGTTATTCGTTTGCAAGGAAACCGCGACCTCACCCGCGTAGGGGGCCGGGAGCCGCCGCCGGAAGTAGTACACGCCCCGTTTCCGGTTCATGTGGGAGCATTGTGGGAGCATTTTGGCGCAACCTCGAGGCAACAGCAGGAGCCGAGCGAGGAAACCCAATGATTTGAAG
>CAIWVR010000469.1 GCA_903916165.1 uncultured Hyphomicrobiales bacterium
AGCGGCAAGCTGCGTGGCATCGCGCTGACACTGTTCGTCGAGCCCTCGGGTGCCGGACGCTCGGCCAACGAGGAAGGCGCGATCAAGTTTGGCGACAGCGGCCATCCGCTGATCTATTCGACGTCGGGTCCCTCAGGTCAGGGCCACGAAACCGCCTATCCGGAAATCGTCGGCCGCGTGTTCGGCACCGATCCGCACACCATTGAAAACCGGTCGAGCGATCCCGACGGCCCGGCCCTGGAGGGCGACGGCACGATTGGCTCGCGCTCGACCATGCTGCAGGGCTCGGCACTGTTCCTCGCCGCGCAGGAGGTCGTCCGCAAGGGTAAGGAGCTGGCTGCCAGACATCTGGAAGCCAGCGCCGAAGATATCGAATTCACCGACGGCCGCTACGCCGTGCGTGGCACGGATCTCTCCGTCGCGCTTTACGATCTGGCGCGCGACAATCCCGGCGTGCTCGACTCGCAGGCCGGGCAGAAGATCCATGTCACCTTTCCGGGCGGCGCGCATGTCGCCGAAGTCGAGATCGATCCGCAGACCGGCGAGGTCGCGCTCGTCGACTATGTGGCGGTGGACGATTGCGGCGTCGCGCTGAATCACACGCTGGTCGAGGGCCAGGTGCATGGCGGCATCGTGCAGGGCCTCGGCCAGGTATTCTGCGAGCAATGCGTCTACGATCCGCAGACGGGGCAGCTGGTGACCGGCTCGTTCATGGATTACGCCATGCCGCGCGCCAGCCACCTCGTCCGCTTGCGCCTGTTCGATCATTCGAGCCCCTCGCCCAACAATCCGCTGGGCGTGAAGGGCGTCGGCGAGGCCGGCACCACCGGGGCCGTGCCGACGCTGGCCAATGCTGTGCTCGACGCCCTGCGGCAGGGCGGCGTGGAAAAACTCGACATTCCCTTTACGCCGTCGCGCGTGTGGGAGGCTTTGGCGACCAAAGCCTGATCTCCCACCGTCATTGCGAGCGAAGCAAAGCAATCCAGAAGCCCCATGTGAGGCCTCTGCTCGTTTCGTGAGGCATGACGACCCCCACCCCTAGCCCTTCCCCACAAGGGGAAGGGGAAGATCACTCGTCATTCGCAGACACGCCTCTAAATGACGCGCGACCCGATCCCCCTCCCCCTTGCGGGGAGGGCGACTCGGGCGACAGCCCGAGCGGGGTGGGGGTCGTGAGGCCTTGCCTGTTTTGAGAAATGCGCGATGGATTGCCGCGTCGCCTTCGGCTCCGCGCAATGACGAAGCCCTGCATTGCATCCGCCCGAAACCTGTGTTCCCATCCAGTCAGAGCGGTGCGATAGACACCCGCCGGGAGGACAAGACATGCGCAAGCAGATGCTGCTGGCGGCAGCCATGGGATTATGGGCATTCGACGCGGCCTTTGCCGAGACATTGAAAGTGGCCCTGCCCCAGAAAGGCAATTGGGACACGGGGATCGTCGAATACGGCGTGAGGGCGGGCCTCTTCAAGGAGGTCGGCCTCGACATCGACATCAGCTACACTGCGGGTGGCGCGGCGACCGTTCAGGCCGTCATTTCCGGCAGCGTTGACGTCGCCATGCAAACGGGCCTGCTCGGCCTGATCGGCGCCTATGCCAAGGGCGCGCCCGTGCGCGTCATCTCGCCGGCCATCACCGGATCGCCAGAGCTCTTCTGGTATGCCCGCACCGAGAGCGGCATCAAGTCCCTCAAGGACGCCGACGGCAAGACCATGGCCTATTCGGCTGCGGGCTCTTCCAGCCACCTGCTCGTCCTCTCGCTGCTCGAACAGGAAAAGGTGAAGGCGAAGCCGACTGCGACCGGCGGCATTCCCTCCACCTACACGCAGGTCATGTCCGGCCAGATCGACATCGGCTGGTCCTCGCCGCCGTTCGGCCTCGAGGATCTTAAAACGGGCAAGATCAACATTGTGGCGCGCGGCAACGACTTGCCGGAAATCCGCGACACGACGTTGCGGGTGAATTTCGTCAACGAAAATTCGCTCAAGACGCGACGCGACGCGCTCGTCAAATTCTCGCAGGTCTACGTCAAGGCGGTCGAATGGACCTACGCCAATGACAAGGCGCTCGACTATTTCGCGGAAGCCGCCGGCGTCTCGAAAGCGATGGCGAAAGAATCAGTCGACAAATTCTACCCCAAGGAATCCCTGCAGCCGTTCGAGATCCGCGGTCTGGGCGTCACCCTCAAGCAGGCCGTCGACTTCAAGTTCATTCCAAAGCCCATGACGGAACAGGAGGTCGCTGGCCTGTTCGACATTCTGGTCCCCAAAAAGTGAGGCCATGCACGAAGCGCCAGTGATGCTTGCAACCCTGCTCCGCCCGCCGCCGATCATCGCGCGAACTTTATTCTTCGCTGCGCTGCTCGGCGCTTGGGAGCTCGCCTCCCTCGGCGGACTTGTGAGCCGCTTCATCGCGCCGCCGCCGAGTGAAATCATTCCGGCGATCGGCTTGCTCTATTCGGAGAATACGCTCGTCGTAAGCTTCCTGCGCACCTTTGGAGAGGTCTTCGCGGCAGCGGGCGAGGACATGAGCAAGCTGACGCTCCCGCCGTACGCGAAGTATCGCGGCCGTCGCGACGAGGTTGCC
>CAIWVR010000470.1 GCA_903916165.1 uncultured Hyphomicrobiales bacterium
AACCCGCGCGTTTGCTACGGTGAGAAATTTACATAAGGCGAACAGTGTCGATATTTGTCGTTGGTTGGAGTTTTGTCGGAGTTTTAATCTTCCACAAACTCCGACAAAACAGCGTTCCGGGCCTTGCGGATGGTGTCACGCGAAACACGGTACTGGGCGGACAGGGCATCTTCCGTAAGTGACACCAATTCGTGGATTTTCATTTTCCCCGACTTTGCTTCCTCGAACATGGCGGCTTTAACCCGAAGAAACTTCTCGGGGGTAGGCCCACGCTGTCGACTAGGAATTTTTTGCGGTTGAAGTAAACCCGCGGGTACAGCAGGAGCTGGAACGGGGGGCGGGGGCGAGCTGAGAAGATTGGACTGCGGCCTGCGCCAAAATTCGGGTGACGTATGCCCGCAATCAGCTATCCACTGAGCGAACGAAGGCTCAAACAAGAAGATGCCGCCAGTCACTAATGGTGAGATAAGATCGAAACAGCTGTCTCTCCAATGTTCGGCAATCGCCCGATAGGCCGCCTTACATTCCTCATCGGCCCAAGCCTCTGGGTCGCTACTCGGTATTGGCAAAACTGGGAAAAGGAGTACTTCAAGACCACCGTCGGGCAGCTCCCATGAAGTTTGGGGGGGCTCTGCCCCCTTCACCCAGAACGGTATTTCGGCTTGGCCATTCTTAAAAAGTGCCCTCAAGAGTTTTAGGCGCGTCGGGCCGCCCGTCGCCTCCAATTCGCCCCTCCACCATGCCGCAACAAGCTCATTGAGTAGTTCATCTAAGGAACGCGCAGGTTGGATTTCGCGCGACCAGTCGTCGGCAATTTGGAATAGCGTAAGCGATTTATCAGGCGATCTACGCAACATGTTCCCCTCCCCCATTTCGGGTAGCATGCCTTTTGATGGCTAAACCAACAGAAGCATCGACCCTAGTTTTGCAATTTTACTTCCGGACTACTCTCCGCCTCGCCCATCAAAAGGGCGGTCTTGTTTGTGACGACGTCAGCCGCCGCCAATAGAACCGCATCGGCAGAATGAACGTAGCGGGACGTCATTGTCCGGCCCTTGTGACCAACCATCGCGGCTATAGTGGGCTCAGAATACCCCATGTCAGACGCGAGGGACGAAAAGCTATGGCGGAAGACGTGAGGTGTCACGTCGTCGGGCAAAGGGCCCAGCTTCGCTATACGGTCCCACATCTTCCGGAAGCCTGTCATCGGGCCGGTGCCCCGGGTCGCACGAAACACCAACCCATCCGTGGACGGTACCCGCCGCAGGATGTCGCAGACCGCTCCGGAGAGCGGGCGCATAGAGTGCCCAGTTTTGGTGTCCGGCAACGTTGCTGTCTGACGAGCAATATCGATCTGCGACCAAAGCAGGCCGAGAACTTCCCCGGAACGCCACCCCGTCATAACGAGGAAACGGGTCGCCTCGATGGCGTAGGGCCAATGATCCGCGGCCTCGGCCTCTCTTAACGCCTTGCCGAGCATACGATACTCGTCGTCGCTCAATCGACGCTTCTTCATCCCGTCTGCGAAACGGATGACGCCATGAACGGGATTATCCGGCCGCATGCCCGTGCGCACGGCGTAGGAGACTATGGCACCCAAAAGCCCGACAGTCCGGCTTGCTGTCCCCTTGCCCCCTCGAACATGGGCCAATCCACGCTTCTTGGCCGTCTTCGTTCGGCCTGCGGTCTTTCCTTCGGCCACCGCGTGCAGGAAGGTCTCTATATCGCCGCGAGACACCGCTGGCACCGACAGCCGCCCCAGCAATGGGATAATGTGGCGCTGAATGCGCCCCTTATCTGTCAACAGGGTACTTGGCTTCTTGGACGCCTTCCGGCGTGTGAGCAATCGCCCAGCCTCGGCATCCGTGAAGTATTGACCGCACAGCTCTGCCACAGTCGTGGCCGTCCGCTTGGCGGTCTTGTCAGACGACGGGTCAACGCCCCGTACAACCTCGCCTAGCAGGCGGCGGGCTTCCTCCCTCGCCATTTCAGGTGTCCACGGCGCACCATGCCGCCCAATCGTGTGCCAACGCTGCCGACCCTCTGTCGTCCGGAACTTAAGGACATAGGCAATTGCGGGGCCCTTTTGGCGTCGGGCACCGAAAGACGGGACAGCCGCATCCCAAATTGTTTCGCCGGGGCCAAGCGCCCTGACTTCCTTAAGACCAATTCTCTTGCCGCTCATGAAGCACCAGTGGTAGCTATGCAAATCAAGCTACCACATAGCTACCAAGTTTACGCATGCCTCGTCAAACCCTCGCAAAGCCTTTCAAATCAAATCGTATAAATTTCAATGAGATAGAGACAGAATGCAAAGCCCCGCAGCCCCAAACAACCCCCCGGAACTGCCCTCCGAAGGCAAAGGTCCCCCGTTCGAATCGGGGCGGGTGCGCCAGTCTTTTCAATGAGTTAGATGATTTTGTCGCTCCCCCTTCAGCGCCAGCTAACCGATAGCGACCAGCATTTTCTTAGCCTCTGGCCCCAGAGGTCTTCGTGCATGAGGGGCAAGATCAGATCTGGAACAGGTTGGTCATGTCTTTGCACGTGGTGTAGCTAGCTGGCTGGCGGTGGTCATCGGCGGCGGCCTCAGTCAAGCTGGGTTGTGGGTACAACCACAATCAAGGCCCCTCCGATGACCGATCAGATGATGATCCTGCGCGCCCTCAATCGGCAATCGCGAGTTCCGACCAGATGGTCTGGACCAGCGCACCGAAGCGCGGATCGCCGCGCAGGCTGCGCGGGTCGCGCGGCCGCTCGAAGACGACGTCATGGCTGGCCACGATGCAGCCGGGTCGCGCGCTCATCACGATGACGCGGTCGGCCAGCGCCACGGCTTCCTCAATGTCGTGGGTAACGAAGACAATGGCGCGGCGGCGCGCCTCCCAGATGCGCAGGAGTTCGCGGCCCATGATGATCTTGGTCTGGTAATCGAGCGCGCCGAAGGGCTCGTCCATCAGATAAATATCGGGCTCGAAAGCCAGCAGCCGGGCGAGCGACACGCGCTGCCGCATGCCCCCCGACAGGGCAGCCGGATAATGGTTTTCATAGCCCTGCAGGCGCACCAGTGCGATCAGCGACGCGATGCGCGCGGCGTGCTGGTCTTTGGGCAGGCCGGAGAGTTCGCAGCCGACCGAGATGTTGCTGGTGACATTGGCCCAGGGCAGCAGCGTGTCGCGCTGGAACATGAAGCCGATCTTGGGCTCCCGTCCGCCTTCGGCACGCGCCACGGCGACCGTGCCCGACTGCGCGGCCTGCAGGCCTGCAACCACCTTGAGCAAGGTCGACTTGCCACACCCGCTGGGGCCGACAATCGCGACGAATTCGCCCTCGGCCACCTCCAGCGACAGATCGCCGATGGCTGGCACCTCTTCGTTGAAGACAACGGTCAGATGCGCGATGGAGAGCTTGGCCGGCTTGTACAGCATGTCGGACCCAGTCATGCGCGCCACCGTGTCAGTCGATCGGAAACCAGCGCCACAATATTGTTGGCGACCATTGCGATGGCGATGAGGATGACGATGCCAGTGAAGACACCCGTCGTGTCGAGTTGGCCCGCCGAGCGCTCGATATACCAGCCCAGACCGCGGCTGGACCCGATCAGCTCACCCACCAGGGCACCGATCAGGGCCAGGCCGACGCTGATGCGGAACGAGGCCATGATCCACGTCAGCACCGCCGGCAGCAGGACACGGCGCACGATGTAGCGGTTGCTCGCTCCCATGGTGCGCATGAGATCGATGGGATCACGATCAAGGGCGCGCACGCCCTCCAGCACGTTCAGCACGAAGACGAAGACCACCATGGAAAAGGACATCATCACCTTGGCGGGAAGGCCGATGCCGAACCAGAGAATGAACAGCGGGGCCAGCGCAACGCGCGGCAGGCTGTAGAGACCCATGAACAGGGGCTCGGTGATCCGCGCGGCCCGCGTGTAGCGCGCCAGCAAGAGCCCGAGCGCCACGCCCACGACCGACCCGAGCGCGAGGCCCAGCCCGGCTTCCGTGAGCGTCGCCGACATGTGCCAGGTCAGATCGCCACGTTGGGCAAGATAGACCAGACGCTCGGCGATCAGGCTTGGCCGGCTCGACCAGAATGGATCGAAGACATAGGCACCCAGCACCTCCCAGACGAGCAAGGTCATGCCCAGAAACAAGGTCTGGTGGAAGAACAGGCTATGAAGGAAGCGGCCGACCGACGAACGGCGCGATGCCACCCGTCGGGGAGCCGTGATGGCGTCGAGCATGAGTTACAAACTCCGGTGGGATGTCACGGTTTGGGACGCAGTGCGGAGGCGCAGACCGGCGCGCAGGACGCCGACACCAGAGCCTGATCCCGGACCTTGCGCATGCGCTGTATCAGGGCATAGCCCTTCGGGTCCATGCGGCCGTCGACCGGGAAAAATGGGGTGCCTCCTCGGCGAGCGCCAGTTCTGGCCTGGACTTGAGCGCAGGGTACATGTCCGCGAAAGCGACGTCCACGGTCGGCCGATGGCTGCGCACCAGACCCCCGGTATTGACCACGGCCCGCGCGCTGCGCCAGCACGATGGGCAGCGCAAGGAGACAGCGACATGGCCAGTTGTTGCTCATTCCGGTTCACCCTCTTTTTCCAGGCGCTCAGCCTTTTGACGCTGACCGCGAAACGACGACGACCCCGAACGCGGGCCCACCTGTGCGCCCGGGCTGTCGCCAGCCCGACGAACATGAGGCAAGAATCTGGCCACGGTGCATACAGGCTTCAATCAATCTCCGCACGGGCACATCACCGCAAGCAGTGCCCGCATGGATTCGTCTCCATTCGAGAAACCGCTCTCGAACAAGGACTTCTGGAGGTCATATATGCTCGACGCAATTCAAGGGGATCTCCGTCGTCGCCTTGAGTTCTTCAATCGCGAACATGGATGTGACATCGGTGAGCTCAATGCGCGCAATCAGCTTTTTATAAAGCGCATCATAGCTCTTCAAGTCAGACACATGGGCCTTCAGCAGATAGTCGATCTGCCCGCTCATCCGGTAGAAATCGACGATCTCCGGGATGCTGTTGACCACGGAGCCGAATTTTTCCAGCCATCCCGCGCTGTGCTGATTGGTCCGGATGGCGATAAAAACCGTGACTCCGACATTCAGCAAATCACGATCGAGAATCGCCACACGCTTGCGGATCGCCCCAGACTGATCGAGCTTCTGGACCCGCCGCCAGGTGGCCGTCGGCGACAGGCCCACCTTGCCGGCCAATGCCTCGAGCGGTTGCGAGCAATCTGCCTGCAGCTCCCGCAGCACCTTGACGTCGAAGGCATCAAGCTTCTGATGTTTAACAGCCTTCACAGGCGCTCTCCTTCAGACATCACCTGTTGTCCCCGCTCGCAGATGGACTGGAAGTCTACAAGGGCGTCGACAACTCATGTCGCATAATAAACAGAATTTTATTCCAAAAAAAATGACTTATGAAGAAATTTTCTACCGTATACTCCTGTAATGTTCGAAAATTTGCAAAAAATATTCCGCCAGTTCGCAATATTCTACGAGCGTCACCGGAACAGGATGCGATGCTCGATCTTCAGGACCTGGACCACGCAGAAAGTTTTGCCCGCCTGAGCGCCAGATCGCAGGTGCAGGACGCGGATTATCTGAGGGCCGGAGGCGAGACGCTGGTGCGCCTGCTGGCCGATCCCACGCTGCTCGAGGGCGTCAGGCTGACGCGCGTTTCTGGCGGCTATTCCCGCAACCTGCTGTTCGGCGACGACCGGATCACGGTGTATGCCATCGTCTGGTCGGCGGGCTCCCGGACATCCATCCACGACCATCATTGTTCCTGCTGCTATGCTATTCTGTCGGGCACCTTGACGGAATTCTGGTACGAGACGATCGACGCGATCCATGTCGCGCAGTCGCGCGCCGTCATACGCGGTGCCGGCGAGATCGCCTGCCTGCTTCCCACCGGTCCCAATCTCCACAAGATGCTGAATGCGGGCGACCAGGAGGCCATCTCCCTGCATATCTATGGCTATGACAACAGGACCCGCGCCTCGTCGATCGCCTGTGAATATCTTGAACCCAGATCGACAGCCGCACAATAAGTCCCTTCACTCAGCCAGTATTTTGAATGCGTGGCGCTCTTGTCATCACCCTGCCTTGAGCCTTCAGGATGAGCCATCTGCGCATCGCAACCGGTCCCGGTATCCGGCACTGGACCGATGGTCCTTTCAGCTTTCGCATGACGCGCGATGCGGGCTTCCGTTTCCTGAACGGGCCCTTCACCATGATTGGTCTCACGCCGGTCGATCCCGCCCGCGATGGTTTCATGCTGTGCGGCAGCCCCGCCATATTGACCGACCCGGTCGCCTGGCTCGCGGCACAGGGCTTTGCCGAGGGCAGCAGGGCGAAAGCGCGGCAATATGTGATCGACGAGGCCTTCGTTGAGCGCCCGCGATTTTGCGTGCTTTATGTCGACCGGAAGTGAAGATAGATAGACGCCTGAACATCGGCCCCCGGGCCAGGCTTGCGAGAAGATGAAAGTCGTTATGAGCAATTCCGCGGAAGGTGCAGGCATGCCGGGCGAATGGAATTTCTGGATCGACCGGGGCGGTACCTTCACCGATGTCATTGCGCGCAAGCCCGACGGGTCGCTGGAAACCCGCAAGTTGCTGTCCGAGAACCCGCAGGCCTATGCAGATGCGGCCGTGCAGGGCATTCGCGACCTTATGGGTCTCGAGGCCGGACGGAAGATCCCGTCCGCCCGCATAGAAGCCATCAAAATGGGCACGACGGTGGCCACCAATGCCCTGCTGGAGCGCAAGGGCGAACGCACGGTGCTCATCACCACGCGCGGCTTCGCCGATGCGTTACGCATCGGCTACCAGACCCGCAGCGACATTTTCGCGCTCGACATCCGCAAGCCCGAGCAGCTCTACGAGAGTGTCGTCGAAATCGCCGAGCGCGTGCTGGCCGATGGCACGGTCGAGCACGCTCCGGATCTCGCGCAGGTGCGCCACGATCTCGCAGCCGCGCGTGCCACCGGCATCGAGGCCTGCGCCATCGTCTTCATGCATGCCTATCGCTATCCGGCGCATGAGGCGGCTGTCGCGGTGATCGCCCGTGAGGTCGGCTTCACCCAGGTCTCGGTCTCGCATGAGGTGAGCCCGCTGATGAAGCTCGTCGGGCGTGGCGACACCACCGTCGCCGATGCCTATCTTTCACCCGTGCTGCGCCGCTACGTCGATCGCGTGGCGGCCGAATTCGACGATGCGGGCTCCGCCACGAAACTGATGTTCATGATGTCATCGGGCGGGCTCACGGACGCCAGCCTGTTTCAGGGCCGCGACGCCATCCTGTCGGGTCCGGCGGGCGGTGTGGTGGGCTGCGTCGAGACCGCAAAACTCGCCGGTTTTTCACGCGTCATCGGGTTCGACATGGGCGGCACATCAACCGATGTGTCCCACTTCGAGGGGGAATTCGAACGCACGCTGGAGACGGAAGTGGCAGGCGTCCGGATTCGCGCGCCAATGATGCTGATCCACACGGTCGCAGCCGGTGGCGGCTCGATCCTGCATGCTGATTCCGGACGCTTCGTCGTGGGGCCGGATTCGGCGGGTGCCGATCCCG
>CAIWVR010000471.1 GCA_903916165.1 uncultured Hyphomicrobiales bacterium
AACGCGCGGCTCAGGAGAGTGCCGACAAGCGCCTTGCGGTAGCGTGCGCTCGCATGAATGTCGCCATTCGGATCAACCTCGGCGGAAGCAATCGCTGCGACCTCGGCCAGACTGGCCTCGTCGATCTTGCGTCCGTTGAGGGCGGCCTCGGCATTGCGGAGACGCAACGGCGTGTCGCCAACGGAGATCGCGCCAATATGCGCATTGCAGATGGCACCGGACGCATCCTCATCGAAGAACACGGCAATGCCGGCCAGCGCGAAATCGCCGCGGCGGCGCGAGAATTCCTGAAAGCCCCAACGCCGTGCGGCAGGCCAGGCCGGCAGCAGGACGGAGGTGATGATCTCGTCGCCCTCGAGCGATGTCATCAGCGGGCCTGTAAAGAGATCGGCGGCCGCGATGGCGCGCTTGCCCTTCGAGCCGATGACCTCGATCACAGCATCGCAGGTCAGCGCAATGGTCGGCATTTCTGCCGCCGGATCGGCATGGGCCAGCGAGCCGCCGACCGTGCCACGGTTGCGGATCTGGTAATGGGCCACGTGGTCGATGGCGGCGGGCAGAAGCGGCAGCGCGCGCGGCAGGCGCGCATCGTCGAGAATATCCCGCCAGCGCACCATGGCACCAATTCGCACGCCTTCGTCACTGACCTCGATTGTGTCGAGACCCGGAATGTTGCGCAGATCAACCAGCATGGACGGTTCGGCAAGGCGGAACGCCATGATCGGCACGAAGCTCTGCCCGCCCGCAAGCGGGCGCGCGCCTCCGTCACCGGCGGCCAGCAGGGCGACGGCCTCGGCCAGAGATGTCGGTGCCTGATAATCAAAATGAGGAAGTTTCATCTTTTCTTTTCTCCTCGCAAAGGTGCGTCAGACGCGGAACACATGGCCGCGCTTGCGACCCTGCGACACGTCCAGAAACAATTCATCGAGCGACAGGCGGCGACTGGTGAGACCCTGCTCATGGGCGAACATCGACAGCATTTCGAGCTGTTTCGTGTTCCTGTCCGTCAGGCCATTTTCCCAAGGATCCGAACCCAGCAGGGCATCCTGCTCTTCCCAGGCCTCGCGATACCAGGCGAGCGGCACGATACGCGGGTTCTCCATGCGCTTCATGGCGACGTCCTTGGCCTTGTTGAAGGCATGGAACAGGTTGATCGGTACCCACGGATATTTGTCGACGATTTCTTTCTTGATGCCCATCGTATGCATGATCGGGAAAATTTCCGTGCGCTTGTAGAAGGCCATTTCCTCTTCCTTGTAATTGGGAAAGAGGCGACCGACGCGCGGGTCCTTGTCAATCAGAGGCTGGATGAGATCGGGATGAATGAGCGCATCGATTTCGCCTTCCGCCAGCATCTGCTCGATGGACTGGTCATCGCGGATCTTCTGCAGCTTGAGACCTTCGGGCTTGGTGAATTCGATGGATTCATCAAGCTCCGTGAACCATTCGATTGATTTGAACGGCACGCCATATTCATGATCCAGCAGGCCCCGCAGCCACAGGATGGCGGTGGATTGATATTGCTTCAGCCCGATCCTCTTGCCGATCAGGTCTGTTGGCTTGGTGATGCCCTTGGAAGTGTTGATGAAGATGAAGCCGTGCCGAAAGCGGCGGTGCAGGAAAACCGGGATCGATTCAAACCCGAAATCCTTGTCCTTGGAGGCGATGTAGGACGAGCAGGACACTTCCGCGACGTCAAAATCCCGGTTGCGCAGGAAGCGCCAGTGGCGCGTGGTCGAATCCATCTTCGTCAGGACGTTCAGCTCAATGCCGTCAGCCTTGACCGAACCATCCTGAAGGGCCCGGGTGATCTCATAATCTCCGACGGCGAGCGTCAGTTCCAGTTTTTTGCTCATCTGTTTCCCCTGATGTCTTTTGATTAAATTGAACTGATACGGCGCACGGATCGCGCCTGCGGCTCGGTTGCCGCAAGCAGGTCGCGCAGATAGGCGCTGGCTGCATGCCCCTTGAGCGCTGTGCTCCACATGTCCTTCACGGCCTTTTCATGCAGCAACAGCG
>CAIWVR010000472.1 GCA_903916165.1 uncultured Hyphomicrobiales bacterium
AGAAGGCCGAAGCCGTCCGCCGCGCCCGCAAGCTCGCTCGCAAGAAGATGCAGCGCGAAGGCCTGCTGCCGATGAAGCCCAAGCCCGTCGTTGGCGCGCGCTGAGCTTTTCTGCAAGCACCCAGTCACTGGGCGCATGTCTGCCTGTCTGTTTTCCGCGGCGTCGTTCCGAGTCCATCGGGGGGGCGTCGTTTTTTTTAACGCTCCGGCGCTCTCAGTCTAAGGTGTTGAGCGGGCGTCTCGATTCGTTCGCATTTGCGCCTTAATGAGGTTGCTCGGCAAGCGCATGACAGCCCGCCGACCGGGCCAGCAGGATCACAGGGCCTCGATGATGCTTTTCATGTCGACTTCGCTCACGCTTCAGACACCGCGGCAACGCACGCTCATCACCGTCGCCGTGCTGGCGGCTCTGACGGCCGGCTGCAACAGCCTCGGCGGCCCCGGCACCATCCGCTCCGCAGGCGTCGCGGAGGTTGAGCAGCGCAGCGAAGCGACCGAGACCAACATTGCCTCGCTGAATCAGGTTGTCGCGGCCAATGCCTCCAGCCCGGAGCCCTACAACACACGTGGTGCAGCCTACGCTCGCATCGGGCGGTTCACCGAAGCGATCACCGACTTTTCGACCGCCATCAAACTCGATCCCAACAATGTCGCGGCCTACACCAACCGCGCACTGGCCTATCGCCAAACCAGCCGCAACGACCAGGCGCTGGCCGATTTCAACATGGCCATCACCGCCAATCCGCGCCACGCGCCGGCCTACCTCGGCCGTGCGAACCTGCTGCGCATGCAAGGCAACCTGCAAGATGCGATGGCCGATCTCGACGCCGCCATCCGGCTCAATCCAGAAGGTGCGCCCGCCTTTCATGCGCGCGGCCTGATCTGGCAGCGCGAGGGCGACCACGCCCGCGCCGTCACAGATTTCGACAATGCAATCGATCGCGACCCGTTCGCCTCCGCGCCCTATCTGGCGCGCGGGCAGAGCCTCATTGCGCTCGGCAAATACGACGCGGCGATCGAGGATTTCAACGCGACGCTGAACGTCGACAATCGCAGCGCCGACGCCTGGGCGGGCCTTGGCCTTGCTTACGAGCGGCAGGGCAACAAGTCGAAGGCTGCGGAATCCTACCAGCGGGCATTGGTGGTCGATCCGAACAACAGGCTGGCGCGTGACGGGCACGCGCGCACCGGTCGGGGCTGATCATTTTTCCGCGCCCGTAAAGGCAATCCGCACCATATTGGTCGCGCCGGGCGTCCCGAAAGGGACGCCCGCAACGATGATCACGCGGTCGCCCTCGCGTGAAAAGCCCTCGCGATTGGAGAATTTGCAGGCGCGCTTGGCCATATCGTCGAGATCGCTGGCATCCTTGGTGACGACCGGGTGAACGCCCCACACAAGCGTCAGCCTGCGCGCCGTGTAGCGATTGGGCGTGAGAGCCAGAACGGTCGGCTGCGGCCGCTCGCGCGCAATGCGCAGCGCCGTCGAGCCTGACGAGGTCCAGGCGATGATCGCTTTCAGATCGAGCGTTTCGGCGACGTCACGTGCCGCGACCGCAATC
>CAIWVR010000473.1 GCA_903916165.1 uncultured Hyphomicrobiales bacterium
ATCATGTCGTCATTCCGCTCCATTGCGGCCTCGAAGAACACGTCGCTCGCGGTCGTCGCGCCGGGCATTGCAGAGGCGCTGTTTGCCACCGCCATCGGCCTGTTTGCGGCCATTCCCGCATTGATCTTCTACAATATCCTGTCGGGCAGGGTGGCGCGCTCGCAGGCGCGCATGGAAAGCTTCGCCGACGAATTCTCCTCCATCCTGTCGCGCCAGATCGACTCGCATGTCGGCCGCGACAGGGCCGTCTAAGGGAGCGCGCAGCGATGGGAATCTCGGTCGGAGCCGGAGCCAAGGGCGGTCGTCGCAGGCGTGGCGTGCCGCGCTACGCTGCCATGGCGGACATCAACATGACGCCGTTCATCGACGTCATGCTGGTGCTGCTCATCATTTTCATGGTCGCAGCTCCGCTGCTGTCGTCGGGCGTGCCCATCGACCTCCCGCAGACGAAGGCCGCAGCCCTCAACATCGACCAGAAGCCCCTGTCCGTCTCCATCGACGACAAGGGCGGCGTCTTTCTCGCCGACCAGCCCGTGGTCGTGGAGCAATTGCCCGACAGGCTGAAGGCAATGGCGAAAGATGGCTATGACGAGCGCATCTATGTGCGCGCCTCCAAGGGCGTCGTCTATGGCCGCGTCGCCGAAATCATGTCGATCGTCACCTCCGCGGGCTACAAGAAGGTTGCCCTGGTGACAGATCAGGAGAAAAAGTGAGCGCCGCCGCGTGAAGACAAGCGCTTTCGAACCGGGCGTTATCATCTCTTCAGTCGCGCATGTCGCGCTGCTGATGTCGACGCTTGTTGTTTTTTCGGAGGCACCAAAATTTCAGGAAGCGCAGGAAAGCGTTCCCGTCGAGGTCATCACCGACGAGCAGTTCAACCAGATCATGCGCGGCGAGAAGACCGCGAAGGAAACAAGGCCCCAGCCGCCACGCGCCGACAAGGTTGCCGAGGTGACGGAGACGCAGCCCACGCCGGTGATCCGCGAAGCCAAGATCGATACGGCGGCACCGACGCCGGAGGGCAAGCGCGAGCCCGATCCCGGCCGTGACAACAAGGCTGTTCCCACGCCACCCCAGGAAGCCGTGCAGCCGCCCTTACCGCCCAAGCCCGAACCTGAACCGGTGAAAGAGCCGCCACGCCCTGAGCCGCCCAAGGCGCAGGAAAAGGCCGAACCGCAAAAGCCTGAACCGCTGAAGGAAGCCGAAGCGATCGAGCCGCTGAAGGCGCAAAAGCCCAAGGACGAGCCGAAGAAGCAGGCCGAGGCCCCCGTGCCGCCGCGCATTCCGCCGCGCCCGCGCGAGACGCCACCCGAGCCACCCAAGCTCGATCAGGTGGCCAAGCTGCTCGAACAGACAAAGGCCCGCGAAAAGCCCGCAGCCAAGCCGAAATCCGGCGACGAGCAGGCGATGAAGGCCAGGACCGATCCAACCGAAATCGCGCGGTTGCTGTCACGCGAGGATGCCCAGCAGCGTGCCTCGACCGGACAGGCCGTGAGCCGACAGGCGTCGCTGGGCTCGGCCACCGCAAATGCGCCGAAAATGTCGCCCTCGCTGTGGGCCGCCCTCGATGGCTACATGCAGGACCAGTACAAGCAGTGCTGGTCTTATCTCGGCATGAGCGCGACCAACCGTTACATTCCGCAGATCAAGGTGGAATACAGCAAGGATGGCACGCTCGCCGCGCAACCAGTCCTGAACAATCCGCCGTCCGATCCCTCGCTGACCTCGCTTGCTGAGAGTGCGATGCGCGCCGTGCGCCGCTGCAATCCGTTGAAGATTCCGGTTCAGTACCAGCCTTATTTTGACCAATGGCGCTCGCGCGTCCTGCGATTTGACCCTGAAGAAATGCAAGGTTGACACAAGCGCCAGCCTCCCTGCCACACGAGATGCGACGAGACACGCTCATGACGCACACGACATCGCTCGCCCTCACCCGCCGCCAGGCCGCTGGCCTGCTGACGGGTGGCCTCATCGGTGCGGCCATGCCGCACGCGGCCCTTGCGCAGACCTCCTATCTCGACATCCGCCGCGGCGGAAACTTCACCCCGATCACGATCGCCGTGACCAATTTCGCGGGCGACCAGGGACCGGCCCTGTCGAGCATCATCACCGCCAATTTCTCGCGCTCGGTGTTTCTGCAACCGCTCGAGCCGCGCTCATTCCCGCAACAAATCGCCAATCCCGACCAGGCCCCGCAAATGGATGCGTGGCGCATGATCAACGCGCAATTCGTGGTGACAGGACGTGTCGCGCGCGGGCCTGACGGGCGCCTGAAAACCGAGTTCCGCTTATGGGACGTCTCCACGGGCCAGCAGGCCACCGGGCAGCAATATGTGACCGACCCCAACAATGCGCGTCGTGTCGCGCATATTGTGTCGGACGCCATATTCTCGCGCATCACCGGCGAGAAAGGCTTTTTCGACAGCCGCGTCGTCTTCGTCGATGAATCGGGCCCGAAGGAGCGCCGCATCAAGCGGCTGTCGATCATGGACCAGGATGGCGGCAATGTACGCAACCTGACCCGCGGAGACGAACTCGTCGTCACGCCACGCTTTTCGCCATCCTCGCAGGATGTCACCTATATGGCCTTCGGCCAGGGCGATCCGCGCGTCAACATCCTCAACATCGAAACCGGGCAACGCGAAGTCGTCGGCAATTTTCCGGGCATGACCTTCTCGCCGCGCTTCTCGCCGGACGGACAGAAGATCATCATGTCGCTGTCGCAGGGCTCGGCCTCGAATCTCTTCACGATGGACCTGCGCTCGCGCACGACGACGCGCCTGACCGACACCGCCGGCATCGACACCTCGCCATCCTTCTCGCCCGATGGGTCGCAAATCGTGTTTGAAAGCGACCGCGGCGGCACGCAACAGGTTTATGTGATGGGTGCGGCCGGCGGCAGTGCCAAACGCATTTCCTACGGCGAGGCGGCGCGTTATTCGACACCAGTCTGGTCGCCCAAGGGCGATTACATCGCCTTCACACGCCAGAAGGGCGGTGCCTTCGGCATCGGCGTGATGAAGCCCGATGGCTCGGGAGAGCGCATCATCACCGAGGGCTATCACAATGAAGCCCCGACCTTCGCGCCCAACGGGCTCTACGTGATGTTCTTCCGGGAGCCCGGCGGTGCCGCCGGCCCGAAAATCTTCATGGCGGACATCTTCGGGCGGGCAGAATTTCCGGTGGCGACGCCATCTTTCGGGTCCGACCCGGCCTGGGGCCCGCTTTTGAGCTGATGAATTTGCAACACCCACCCATGATCCACCCGAACCAAGGCAAATTGTCGTAATCTCGCCATTAATTTTCGATTAACCAAGAGCAGGCATAGCTCATATGCGACACTTTCAATCGACGTTCCGTCAAGGTTGATGGAACCTTCCTTTAACCAACACTGGCTAGAACTGATCGCCATTCGTCCGGCTTTCAGTAAAGGAGTCCCGGAATGGCCTTTTTGATGTCTGCGCAGAGCCTGAAGATCGTGGCCGCGCTGTCGGTCGCGCTCGCCATGGGTGCCTGCTCCAAGAACCCGAACGAAGATGGTGCCAATAGCGGCCTGGGCGGCATGGGA
>CAIWVR010000474.1 GCA_903916165.1 uncultured Hyphomicrobiales bacterium
CCAATTGCTGCAATTCCGAGCGCGCATGCTTGTTTTTTCCTCATGATCAAAAGACCAAGCCCGCGGTTGCCCCTGGCTTGGCGAGGCCTGGCGCACGCGGCGCTGAGCCCGGAACATCATCGGCCGTCTTCATGTGGGCAATGACCGAGGTTTGATGATACAGCGGCATGAAGACAACGGGAGGCGGAGAGGCCACGCCGACATGTGAAACAGGCCAGTGATCGTCGAAAAGGCCGGCATCCGTCCCGAAATAGGCCTCGACCCTGCAAACGTTCGTGTCCTCTTCCGGAGTCCTGGCACGCATTCGTCCACTGACGATCATCACACCGGCCAGACCGTGCCCGCCTGCAGACAGGAACCACGTGTCGCAGGCGTCGCTACGAATATGGCAGCCGCCGAAGAGACGGCGTCGGGCGCGAGGCGATAGCCGATGTTCTCAAAGACAATCCCGTGGGCTGCAAAGTAGATAGTCTGACGTTCGCATAGACCTTGAGTGGGCTTGTTCCGTCGCCTGCCACACAGGCGCTGGCAGGTACAAGACTCACCCATGGCCGTCCTGGAATGATTTGAGTTTTGGTCTGTGACATCGCTCGCTGGCCTCGGGCATTTTTTCAATAAATTTGCATCTTGCCCAGTTAACCTTTGGCTGGGAGGGGGGCGGCTCTCGACCGGACCACCAAAGCTGGCTTCGCAGGCCATTGAGGGTGCAACCTGACCAAATAGTCAACAACCTTTTGTCATCCCATTGACAGCCCGACCCTCGGCATTCTCTAATTGAAGGAGACTTGGTGAAGCCGGTGGCCTCTCAAGCCGTTCGATCGACGCATTCGATCATGAACCAGAGGGCGCAGAACGCGTCCTGCAATGGGAGAGCAGGAATGGCCGGAAAAAGGGGCGCTTTCCGAAAGACGTTTTTGGTAGCCATGGCAGCCACCTCTCTTTGTGGCGTGGTGACAGCAAAAGCTGATCCCATCGAAGAATTCTACAAGGGGAAGACACTGCGGGTGATCGTCGGCTATGCCGTCGGCGGTGGCTACGACATCTACGGTCGTGTCTTTGCCGAAGGCTTCTCGAAATACCTCCCGGGCAGCCCGACCATCATCGTACAGAACATGCCCGGCGGCGGCAGTTTCGTGGCGGCCAAATATCTTTACGGCGGGGCACCAAAAGACGGCACATATTTCGGCTCTGTGTCCCAGACGCTCGCGCTCGATGCCGCGATGAATGAAGATCCCAATACGTTCGATGTCACGAAACTCAACTATGTTGGCCGTCTGCTCGATAATGTCGACGTCGGCGCCGGCATGCCGAGAATGAAGCACAAGTCGTTTCAGGATCTCCGTCAGACAGAAGTCGTGGTCGGAGCCACGGGCGGGGCATCGCCCGGCTACCTTGTGCCCGCAGCACTGCAGCGTTTCGCGGGTGCCAAATTCAAGATTGTTTCAGGCTATGGCGGAAGCGCAGACGCCTACCTCGCCGCCGAGCGCGGTGAAGTGGAAATGATCGGATCCGTTGGGCTGATCTTTATCATGCAACGCAATCCTGATTGGGTTCGCGAGAAGAAAGCTCCGATCTTCTATCAGACCGCGATCAAGCGGCACCCGCTGCTGCCGGACGTGCCAACGATTGGGGAACTCGGGACGTCGGCAGAAGGGACTGCCGTGCTTCGCGCAATCGGCGCCTCCTCGGAAATCGGCCGCTCGATCATCACGACGCCGGGCGTTCCCCAGGAGCGGCTTCTCGCAATGCGCACCGCCTTCCAGAAGATGGTCAATGATCCGGTTTTTGTCGAAGCTATGAAAAAGCGTGAGATTCCGATCTTCGGTGCGAGCGGCGAAGAAATGGATGAGATCACGAAGGAAGTGATGAAAACTCCTGCATCCGTCCTTGAACAGATGAAATCGCTCCTGAAATCATAAAATAAAGATTCTTGAGTCAGGAAAGAGCGGCACCTTTCAAGGTGCCGCTCTTTTGCGTCAGACCTGCTGACCTTCACCAAGAGGAATATCACGCAATGTCGCTGGCGCGAAAAGATCATCCACGTTCAAGAGTCGATCGCTCAAGCCCTGCTCGAACGTATATTGCAACAGGGCCTCGATCGTCTCCTTGTTGGGACCAATCCCGTAGGGATACCAATCTTTTCCGATGATCTCCTGCTCTTCCTCGATCATGGACTGGAGCCATGCAAAAGATGCTTTTGGCGAACCCGTTTCAGTGATCAACCGATAGGATTTTTCCTTGGCCTGGCAGAACGCCTTGTAAAGGCTCATCGCGACCCAGGGGTCACGATCGTAGATCTCCCGCTTGATCACAACAGTATGCATGATCGGGTATATTTTTGTCCGGCGATAATAATCCTTCTCGAGTTCCGCATAATTTGGGAAAAGACGCGCGACCTTGGGCGAGCCACGACGGAACGACAACGGATTGTTGGCGGTCATCATGAAGTCGATCTCGCCACGTTCCAGAAGGTCGCCAAGCTCGACACGTGGATCACCCTGGGTGAGCTTGATATCGGGCGGCAATTTGCGTCCAAGGCGATCGGTGCGACCCTGAACCCATTCAATCTCATTTGGCATGACGCCGTATTCATGCTGCAAAAGGCCCCGCATGTAGACGCCAGCTGTCATGCTATATTCTGGCACGCCGCCGCGCTTGCCCTTGAGATCCCGCGGATGGACGATGCCCTTTTCAGTATTGATGAAGAAATACCCATGGCGGAAGACCCGCGAGGGAAAAACAGGAATCGCGATGAAAGGAGAGTTTCCCTGGCTGACCAGTGTCGTGTAATTTGACAGCGACATCTCGGAAATGTCGAACTCCTGATATTGCAGCATCCGCCAGAATATTTCGGCTGGCTGCAAGGTGAGGTATGTCAGGTCTATGCCATCTGCTCGAATGGATCCGTCAATCAGCGCCTGCGTCCTGTCATAAGGACCGCAAGCGAGGCTGAGCCGCAAGTTTGCCATAAGGTGCTCCTTTCCGTACGTCTACCGACGTGTTATTAT
This sequence comes from uncultured Hyphomicrobiales bacterium, assembly GCA_903916165.1. GTDB lineage: Bacteria > Pseudomonadota > Alphaproteobacteria > Rhizobiales > Beijerinckiaceae > Terripilifer. The sequence continues at coordinate 3,009 of CAIWVR010000474.1, forward strand.
TGTTGGTGCATGTCAATCGGCGGGAGTGAAAAGAATTCCTCGACGCAATGAATCAGGCTCAACGCCGTGACCATGGACGTTTTTGGATTTTTCGGTGACGGCGTGTTCAGAAAAACGAAGCGCGCCAGGCCGGCAGCACTCTCGCAGACGATTTCATGAATATTGCCACTCGCAGCGGGGTCGACGACAACGCGTACGGACACCACGTCGGGCCTCCCTACAGCGAGGGCGATCGTGGCTGCGACATTGAGGTTGCGAGGGTAGAGCGCCGCAGCTTCCGCAACAGACCCTTCAAACAAAATGAGTTCAGAATCCAGCTGCGAGGCGTCGAGCCCCATGCGCATGAGTTCATCTGCCCAGGCCTCAGGGGGCTTACGTGATGTGTAGGTGACATGCAGGTCTGTCAGCAGCGCCACGGCCCCGATATAATCGAGGCCGCCAATGGCACCCGCGGGAAGCACGAGCCGAGCGCCGGTCCCAGCGGCTATTGTCTTGAGCATATCGCACATCACGCCGCCTTCACCGGCCTGAATCAGGGACCCGACTGAAGCGGCTATAACGGATACGCCATGCGCGAGCAGAGCCGGCACACATGTTTCCAGCGCCTGATGTCCGGCGGCTTCAATCACGACGTCAGGACGCGCGTGCACCATTTGATCAATGTCGTGGACCTGCCGCGTCCCCGGCATGTCAAGTTCTCCGCCACTGCGACGCAAGACGATGAATTCCGTATCAGGACGACGCGCGCCAATGAGGCTCACGACATCGCGTCCAATCGCGCCAATTCCCAAGAGACCGATACGCCAGACCCGCATGGCAACTCCAAAAATTCAGGTCTGGATCATAGCGCAGGAATGTCGCCGTCCAAGCAGTTTTTGCGGTATTGATGTTGAAACAGCGATTTCTGCTTGCAAGCCCTCATTGATCGCGGATGATCGGCCTCAGGTTGCGGTTAAATTTTCTGGAGAACACCATGTCGTCCACCAATCCTGTTTATGTTTCCCAGATCGATGGAGTTTCTTGTCCAACCGGTCAACAGGAGTTTCCGCTTGTGGCGCCCGAGACCGGGGCCATCATCGGGGCGATTCGCGAGGCTGGCACCGAGGGCGTCCATGCGGCGGTCGCCTCCGCCAAAACGGCCCTGTCACTTATACGGCGGAGCCCCGTGCACCAGCGGATCGCCTGGCTCCAGATGTGCGGCCGGGCGCTTTCGTCCGCCAGCGAGGAGATTGCGGCTCTCATTTGCGAAGATGTCGGCAAACCGATCCGCCTTGCGCGCTTCGAGGTCAAGCGCGGCGTCGAGTTCATCGAGGCCTGCGCTGCTGCCCTGCCCCAGATCAACGGCGAAGTGCTGCCGGTCGATGCGACTGTGCCCGGCACCGGCCATATCGGGTTCACGCGCCATGTGCCATACGGGATCGTTGCCGGGATCACGCCTTTCAATGCGCCTGTGAATCTTCTTGTTCAGAAGTTCGCTCCAGCTCTGGCGGCCGGAAATGCCTTCATCTGCAAGCCGGCACCAGCTGGCACCCGCACCGCGCTGCGGCTGGCCGCCATGTTCACCGAGGCGGGCCTGCCAAAGGGCCTCTTCAATGTCGTGACAGGCGATAGAGAAACCGCCTGCGCGCTCGCTGCACATGCCGATGTCTCGGTTGTCTCCTTCACAGGCGGAACAGAGGGCGGAGACGCGCTTGCACGGCTCGCCGGAGCCAAGAAGTTTTTGGCTGAGCTTGGATCGAATGCGGCAAATATTGTGCTGGCCGACGCACGGATCGAGGAGGCCGCACGCAAGATCGCCGGCGCCGCCTTCGAGGCGAGCGGACAACAATGCATTTCCGCGCAGCGCGTGCTCGTGGAGCGCAGCGTAATCGCGCGCTTCCTCGAGACGTTCAAAGAGGCGGCTCTGGCCTTGAAAGTTGGCTCAGCCAAAGACCCGTCGACCGACGTCGGCCCCATGGTCAATGCCCGCGCGGCCGAACGCGTCATGAGTTTTAGCGAGGACGCGCTGGCGCGTGGCGCATGCGCCGTTCTGAAGCCGACCCGAGAGGGTGCCATTGTCAGTCCCGGGATCTTTACAGACGTTCCGCAGGATGCCCGACTCTGGTGTGACGAAGTCTTTGGACCGCTCGCCCTCGTCATGCCGTTCGACACGGTCGAGGAAGCGCTGGCCCTGGCAAACAATTCGCCCTTCGGCCTGCAAGGTGCTGTCTTCACGCAATCCCTGCCAAACGCAATGCGCTTCGCCGACGAGTTCGACGTCGGAGCGCTCTGGATCAACGAAGCGAGCCGCTTCCGCCTGGATCTTTACCCTTTTGGCGGCGTCAAACGGAGCGGCGTCGGTCGGGAAGGCGTACGCTATGCGATCGAAGAATATTCGCAGGTGAAGTTCATCGGCATCCTGCCCTGATGAAGGGGCCGGGCCACACGGTCCGGCCTATTCTACTCTCGTTGCTTCTCTTTATGGAGTCTCGGCACGAATTTTGATCAATCCTGCCGGGACCGGCACCAGCTTGACTGCATCCTGCTGCATAAAGAGGCTCTCGGCTGACGTGGACATCACGCGCGCTGACCTAACCGTGATGCGCGCCCCATAAGGAAGCGGCACATGGATTTTCTGCTCAACTCGTCCGGACTTTGAGGACAGCCAAGGGCTTTTTTGACCAGGCGGTCAACAAGAACCGCCGCATGCTTGACGCCCGGGTCCCGATAGTATCGAAATATCAGAATGGTTTTTCGTTTCGACACCCTTCCTCAGGATTGATCTTGGCGCCGTGCGAGGGCGCGAGTTGCAAACCTGCCCAGGGCGTTGGTGCGAAAATTGCTACTTTTAGGCACAATCCCCTTCCTTGCTTCACTCACGATGAGCCGCACATGAAGCTTTCGCCCATACGTTACGCCGCCCCGACCACTGTGGAAGAGGCCATCACTCTCCTCACATCCTGCGATGCGAAAATCATGTCCGGCGGCCAAAGCCTCATGCCGATCATGGCCTTCCGCCTCGCAACTCCGGAACTCATCGTCGACCTGAAGAAGATTCAGGGTCTCGACAAGATCGTGATCGACGACGAAGGCCTGCATCTTGGCGCGAAGGTCAAATGGCACGACATCGAAACTGACCAGCGCCTCGAAACAGCCCATCCGCTGCTCGCGGAGGCCATCAAGCACGTCGCCCATTATCAGATCCGCAATCGTGGCACGGTCGGTGGCTCCGTGGCGCATGCCGATCCCGCCAGTGAAATGCCCGCGGTGGCGGCCTGCTGCGACGCGGTCATCAGCGTCATCGGGACGCAAGGGGCGCGCAAGATTAAGGCTGCCGACTTCTTCCTCAGCGCGCTGCAGACCAGCCTGGAGCCCGACGAGATCATTGTTGAAATTCTCCTGCCGTCCTGGCCTGCCGCCCGGCGTTGGGGATTTCAGGAGTTTGCCCGCCGGCGGGGCGATTTCGCGCTCGCGGGTATTGCGGCCTATTTCGATCTCGATTCGGAGGGACGCGCGTCCAATACGCATATCGCCGTCTTCGGCGCTTCAGACCGCCAGCACCGGCTGGGCGGAGCGGAAACCGCGCTCAATGGCAAGCTGCCGACTGCAGACGCGATTGCCGCGGCCGCGCGCGCCGCAGCGGCCGAAGTCGATCCACCCTCCGATATCCATGCGCCGGCCGATTATCGCCGCGCCCTCGTTGAAACCCTGACCGGGCGCGCGCTTGCGCATGCGGCCCAGTAATTAGGTGACCCACATGAAGATCGAACTCGAAGTGAACGGGAAGCAAGTCTCCGCCGAGGTCGAGGCGCGCACCACCCTCGCCGATTGCCTGCGATATGAACTCGGGCTCACCGGCACGCATCTGGGCTGCGAGCATGGCGTCTGCGGTGCCTGCACGGTGATCGTCAATGGCGCGGCCGTGCGCTCGTGTCTGATGCTCGCCGTGCAAGCGGATGGCGAAAAGGTGACCACTGTCGAGGGGCTCTCGAATGACGCAGCCCTGACCCCTCTACAGGCCTCTTTCCGCAAGCATCACGCCCTGCAATGCGGCTTCTGCACGCCTGGCATGGTCACAACCGCCCATGCCTTGCTCACGCATGAACCCAATTGCGACGAGGAGCGCATCCGCGACGTGCTGTCGGGCAATCTCTGCCGCTGCACGGGCTACATTTCCATCGTCGAGGCCGTACTTGAGGCACGCGCCGCCTATGGGGGCGAGGGACAATGACCTTGCGACCGGCCAACTCGTTTATCGGCAGCCCGGTCGAGCGCATCGAAGACCTACGGTTCCTGCGCGGCAAGGGTGTCTACGTCTCCGATCATTCACGACCCAACCAGCTTCATGCGGTGATGTTCCGCAGTCCCGAGGCTCATGGGCGGATCATGCGGATCGACGTCTCCCGGGCCTGCGCCCTTCCGGGCGTGCGGGCCGTCATCACCGCGCGCGACCTTGGGACAACGCCGCCGCTGATACCCTTGCGCCTCCAGCCGCTCCCGGAACTCACGCCCTTTCATCAGCCTGTGCTCGCCTTCGAAAAGGTGCGCTATGTCGGCGAGCCGGTGGCGGTCGTCGTGGCCGACACGGCAGCCATAGCTGAAGATGCGCTCGACCTGATTGACCTCGAGATTGAGGCCCTTCCCGCCATTACCGATCGCGCCAGCGCGGAGGAGGCGACGAGCGTCCTCTTCGAGGCGCATGGCAGCAACAGGGCGCTCGTCTGGACGGCCGTGCGCGGCGATGCAGATGCGGCTTTCGCCCAGGCTGACCTGATCCTGAAGGAGACGTTCCGCGTGCAGCGCCACGCCGCCATGTTCATGGAACCGCGCGGCTTTGTCGCGGAATGGGATGCCGTGATGCAGCGCATGCAGGTTTGGGGAGCGGCGAAGGTCGCCTGGACAAACCGGCGCATCCTCGCCACCGCCCTCGGCATCGACCCGGATTCCATCGACATGTACGAGCTCGATGTCGGTGGCGGGTTTGGTTCGCGCGGCGAATTCTACCCGGAAGATTATCTCATTCCCGCTGCGGCCCGCCTCGTTGGGCGTCCGGTGAAATGGACCGAGGACCGTCGCGAACATCTCATGTGCGCCAATCATGCGCGCGATATTGAATGCAATATCGAGATGGCGCTTTCGAAGGACGGTCGCATTCTTGGCCTGCGCGGCATGTCCTATTCCGACAATGGTGCCTATTTGCGGACCAACGGGTCGGTTGGCCCCCGCAATGTCTCGCAGTTCATGTCCGGTCCCTACAAGATCGAGAATATTCACCTGCAAACGACCATGTTGACCACCAACAAGACACCCAGCGGGACCTACCGCGGGCCTGGCCGGTTCGAGACCGATTTCGCGCGCGAGCGCATGATTGACCTCGCAGCCCGCAAACTCGGCATGGACCGGGCGGACATCCGCCGGAAAAATCTTGTTCTCGACGCGGACATGCCCTACCCGCTGGCGACGATCACCCCCTATGAGAGCGTGACCGAGCTCGACAGCGGCGACTACCCCGTCGTCTTTGACCGGTGCATGCAGGAGTTCGACTGGGCCGGTAAAACAGCCCTCGCGGGTCAACTCATCGACGGGCGCTATCATGGAATCGCGATCGGCAGCTTCATCGAGGGCGGCGCCGCCGGTCCCAAGGAAGATGCGCGCCTCGTTCTTGGCACCGACGGTGTGCTCACGGTCTATCTGGGATCTTCCGCCGTCGGCCAGGGCCTGCAGACGATCATGACGCAAATCGCCGCCGACGCGATGGAGATGCCACTCAACCGGATCTGCGTGCTTCATGGCTCGACCTCGCATGTGAAGGACGGGTTCGGCTCCTATCACTCGCGCTCCACGGTCATGGGGGGCTCGGCCATCCTGCTCGCTGCGGAAAAGCTGAAGGACAGGATCCGGGAGGCCGGTGCCGCCCGCCTCGGCTGCGCCAAAGATCAGGTCGTCCTCGATGGCGAGATGGTGACGCATGGGGGGCGCTCCATCCCCTTTGCCGGACTGAGCCCCGACCCTATCGATGTCGAAGCCAGCTTTTTCAACAAGAAATACACCTATGCCTACGGCACCCAGGCCGCGCATGTGAGCGTCGATCCCGGCACTGGCCACGTCCGGGTCCACGAATACCTTTCGATCGAGGATGTGGGCCGGATGATCAACCCGCTGACCCTGCACGGGCAGGCGATCGGGGCCATTGTCCAGGGTCTGGGTGGAACATTTCTCGAGCACCTGATCTATGACGCAAACGGCCAGCTCCAGACGGGTTCGCTCGCCGATTATCTCCTGCCCACCGCAAGTGACTTCCCCAACATCCGGGCGATCACGCTGGAGTTGAAGCCCTCGCCGAACAATCCGCTTGGTGCCAAAGGTGCGGGTGAAGGAGGAATCATTCCCGTGGGCGGCATCGTGGCCAATGCCGTGGCCAATGCGCTTTCCTCGCTTGGCGTCGAGCCGATGGAACTCCCCCTCTCGCCGTCACGCGTCTGGAGGCTGATCGACGAGGCCCGAAACAGGAGGGACTGACCGGAGGCGGGCGCATGGTTTCGCGCTCGCCCCTGCGGTAGCATATAGATGGTTGGCGGGACACATGCCGGTGATCCTGGAGTGGAAGACAAAGTATGGCCAGCCGAAGCCGAGACCCGGTACGCACACGCGACAAGATCCTGATGCAGGCGAGCCGCGAGTTCGCCGCCAAAGGCTTCGACGGCGCGCGCGTCGACGCCATTGCGCTGCGCAGCAAGCTTAGCAAGAACATGCTGTATTATTATTTTGGATCGAAAGAGGGGCTGTTTGTCGCCGTTCTCGAGCGCATGTATGAGAAGCTGAGGACGCAACAAAACGATCTGTCCGTTCGCGCCAGCGATCCTGTGATCGCCCTGGAGCAACTGGTCCAGCACACCTTCCATGCGCTCATCAAGAATCCTGAAGCCATCCGGCTGATGAATGAAGAAAATCGGCACAAGGGTCGGCACATCCGGCAGTCGCAGCGCATGCGCGAACTCTATAATCCGCTTGTCGATACCATTCGGTTCATTCTTGAACGCGGGCACGAGCAAGGCGTTTTCCGCGCGAACCTCGACCCCGCCGCCATCTATCTCACGCTGGCGTCGCTTTGCTATCACTACCTCTCGAACCAGTACACGCTGGGCGTCGCGCTCGGGGTCGATCTCGGCGCCGAGGGAAGCCGCATTCAGTGGCTCGCCCATATTACGGAGCTGCTCCAGGCCTTCTGCGCAAAGACGGTGCCTGCAATAGCTGTAAACAAAGTCTCGACAAGGCGCGTTTCACGGAAAACACCAAACGCAACCGCTTAAAAGAAAACACTCGTGTGTTGACCACGCGGTCAACACGGAGATACGTTCAAGGCATCAGCAACCCTCGCGCAAGGAGCAATTCATTATGGCGACTGCACGTCACCCGCGCCCGCCGGAACTCGTTGGCGTTCCCCTCGAAGACATTATGAAGCGCTATACGGGCCGATTCCGCGAGAAAAAGGCGGACTGGGCAGCGTTCGAGGACGCCAAGATCGAGGGATGGAAACGCGCGCAGCACAGGTTCATCGGCGCAGGCGGCTCGGGAAAGCATGACGACCCGACCGTCATTCCCGCCGGCAATTTCACGCTCTCGATCATGTTTGTCGAGCCCGGACAGGGCAACGCCCCACATACGCATGAAGTCGAAGAATGCTTTTTCGTCTTGCAGGGCTTTCTCGATGTCTTCGTCGAGGACGAGGCGGGCAATCGCCTGACAACGCGTCTGGGGCCGTGGGAATGCGTCTCCTGCCCTGCCGGCGTCATCCATGGCTATGACAATCACAGCCTTGAGCCAGTTTATTTCCAGGTCATGCTGGGTCGAGGAAAGCCCGATACAATGGGGTATGCTGACGATTCTCTCTTTCAAAGTCGTGATGCGCATTTGCGTAGCTGACAGGATTTGGGGTGGCGACTGATGACGCCGCCCCTCGTCTGTCTGCGTCTTTTAGGACGAGCGCGCCCCCCCAAACAGCGCGCTTCTGTCCTTCACGCCGCAACCGACCCGATCTACGTTGACGGGCGTCTACCTCCGGCGGAAGGAGTTGCGCACTGGCCGCAATGATCATGCCCCCGCCTGTCTTGTCATCTAAAGCGAGGCTTTTGCTGCAACCCTATGGCTTTGTCTCCAACGCAGAGGATGGTCATGCGACACGCTTTCTTTCCCTGGCAAGCCTCTTGTGTCTCGAAAGCCATCGGGCTCCTGCAGCCCTGTGTCGCGTGAAGTCGTCCGACATTCCGAAAGCCAAACAGCGTTTCAATGACGGCAGTGCCCCAGCAATCGCCCTTGGGGTTTATCAAGCCGATCATGCCCGCGACCGCCACATGAAAGTGGAAAGCCTCGCTCGCATATTGGCCTGCGCAATCAAAATGAAAGATCAGTCCCGGCGGGGGTCGCAAGCGAAACCGGATCATACGAAGGGCTTTGATGACGGTGGACGCTGACACAATCGTCGCGTTCATGATCTGGCCACCCATGACCAAATAGCTCCTGCCCTTCACCCGTCAGACCAGCTGATCGAAACGACCCAGTCAAGCGAGAGCAGAGCTGATGCAATCTCAGCCACCTGAAAAGGTTTCGAGACATTGCACGCCGCATGTGGCCCTACATTCTGAGCATCCCCTTTTACGAAAGCCTGCGCTTGAAAACGCAACGATCTCAAGGTTCAAGCAAGGATCGGAAGTGCGCGAGGTCTACGCCGTCAGCTGCAGCGGCCTCGCGTATCACCTGCTTGACGTCTCCAGACCCGAGTGCATTGAGAACGACGCCTATCTTACGAAGATCAGACTTGAAGGCGGCATCATTCATAGTTGTATCGAACCCTGTCTGGAGGGCAGCGACCCTGTCAGCAGCCAGGCCAGGTGGCAATACGAAGGCATAAGTCAATTTAAACTTCAGGCCAAAATAATTGAGCATCGCCTTGGCGTCTGGCGCATTTGCGAGTTCGACAGCGGTCGGCACATCGGGGAGTTCTGCGGTGCGTTGCTGACTAAATTGTGCGACAATTTTAAGCGTGCCATCCTGGAGCCACTGAGCATGCGAGTTTTTGATCGCTGAAAGCGTGGCTGTTCCACCGTCGACTTCACCCCGTTCTGCAGACAGGAAGACGGCGGTCACACCATCGTATCCGGTGACAATCTTCAATTGTGTACCCAGCAACCTGTTGCTGAGTTGTCCCATCGTAAAGGCGTCCGAACCCGGGGCGCTCGCACCGAAAACCAAGTTCTTGTATTTGCGAAGATCCGCGAAGGACTGAATGCCCGTGCGGGACATTACCCATATCACCTGCGGTTCCTGAACCGGATTTCCGAGCCAACCCATCTTCTCAATATTAAAATTGGCCCCACCTCCTGCGCGCGTGAGGATATTGAGCGTGGGTTCGAGAATAACACCACCGGTGGTAAGGCCAAATGTAGTACCATCTCTGGGTGCTTGGTTGGCCAGAAAGTTCATGACGCGCAAACCGCCCGCACCGGGCATATTTTCGACAGATATTTTTGGCTTGCCACTCAGATGATCGCCCATATGTTTGGCGACCATTCTACCGATCAGATCGTAGCCTGCGCCAGCCGGAAAACCGATCACGAGGCGAATAACTTTTGAAGGTTCAGGTTGATCTTGTGCGCGAGCTTGTCCCGCAAAAACGAAAAGGGAGAATATGATCAGCCAACGCATCGCCATGAAAGGCATGAGAGCCCCCTAGTAAAGTGAGATTTTAGTAGCAAATAATCTCATATTTTCCAGCTTGGAAGTGACACAAGGTCAGAATTGAACCAACTTTTGCTTTTTGATAA
>CAIWVR010000475.1 GCA_903916165.1 uncultured Hyphomicrobiales bacterium
AGAAAGGCCACAACCTGGGGAAACCCCGCCCCCGCCTGCATCAGCACGACGACCACAGGAAATGAGACGCTCGGGCCAGACGGGATGAAGGCACCGACCGCCGAGGCCAGCAGAATGCCGGTGAAGCCGCTGTCGGGGCCGATATGGTGCGCGATGGGGCCGCTCGGTACGATCCTGCTGACGAAGCCCGCCGCCAGAATGGCGAGCCCCATGCGCGGCAGCACAGCGAGAAAGCGCTCGACCGACAGCGACACGCCCTGCTTCACCACATGCGGACTGCGGCGCATGGAAAACAGCGCGAGGGCCAGCGCGATCAGGAAGAGGATGATGGTCGAGACGTCGAGATAATCCATCATGGCGCCGGCGGCTTCTTGTCGCGCTCGATGCTCATCGGAATGCGCGTCGCGATCCACGCCGCCAGAAACGGCAGCGGCAGGCAGGCGATATAGCGCAGGATCAGAAAGCCCGGGCCGAGCAGCGGCAGTTCCCAGATCAGCAGGCGCTGGAAACCAAGATTCGACCATGACACGAGATAGGCAATGAGCGGCGCGCGGCCCGTACCCGATTCATGCAGCGCAGTGACCATGGGAAACGAGGTCATCGGACCGCCAGGCGTCAGGGCACCGATAGTGGTCGCAATCACGACGCCCTTGGCACCCGATCCCTCACCAATCCATTTGGCGACGAGCTGGCGCGGGATGAGAAATTGCAGGAAGGACGACACCAGCAGGGCCGCGGCGAGCTTGGGCGCGATCTTGCCCATCATCACGAGATCGGAGGAGAAGCTCTCCATAAAGGCTTCGCGACCTTCGATGAGCCAGCAGGCAGCTCCCGCCGCCATCACCAGCCCGACCATGACCAGCAGCGAACGATCGATGGAGGCCGGGAGCCGCCGGAATTTTGGCATGCCGCCACCCGTGCTCAAGCGCGCGCACTCACGCGCGCAGCGCCGTCAGCATGGCCTCGACATAGTCGCGCCCGTGGGCGATGACGAGCATTTTGGCAAAGGGCCGCAGGGCTTTCAGCGACACGTCGATGGACTTGTCATCGGCACCGTCCTGCGGGACGATCAGCGCGACCAGCGTCTTGTGATGCGCCGTGCAGAGTTCAGCGATCACCGGCACCGATTGCACGTCCTCGCCCGCGCCGGCTATGACGACCACGCAATCGGCTTGCGCGACTTCGCTCGCCAGATCGCTGGTATGGCCGGCGAGATCGTTCAGCCAGGCCTTCACGTTGGCGCCCTGCGCCGCCTCGAACGACAGCGACTTGAAGAAAGCCGCACCCTTCCAGGGCAATTGCGAAACGGCGTCAACGAGCTTCGCGCTGGCGGCGTCGAGCGCGATGATCTTCACAGCCCGCGGCTTCGAGTTGGGATATTGGATCCGGAAAGACGCCTCGTGAGCGGTCGTCACGCGCGCCGATTCACTCAGAAGCATAGGGTGTTCCTTGTGGTTGTATTGGCAAAATGTGTGTGAACCCCTCTCCCGCATGCGGGAGAGGGTGGCTCGCGCAGCGAGACGGGTGAGGGCATCGGCCACAGACGCAAATGGCGAGCACCCTCATCCGTCATGCTGCGCATGACCCCTTCTCCCGCGCTGCGGGAGAAGGGGCACAGCGGCGTGTCAGACCGAGGCCTGCTTCACGCCGGGCTTGGCGATCAGCGCTTCACGGGCCGCGTCCTTGTAGTGCTGGTCCGGCGGCAGGATGACAGCCGCCGAGCGCACCTTCTGGTCTTCGGCCGTCAGGCCCGGAGGCAACTCGCCCTTTTCGCGCAACGCCTTGGCGGCACGCATCAGGCGATGACGCGCCATGATGATGCCATTGTCGGTGCTGACGAGATTTTCCTTCGTGCGGTCGCAGATCGGACCCATCGATTCCTGCAGGGACGCGTCCTGCATGCCGATGCCTTCGACGCCCGAGAAGGTCTTGCCAGCCTTCTGGGCCTCGCGGTTCATCAGATAGTCATTGTCCTTGTTGGCGAGGGGGCGATAGGTGCCCGGCACGTATTTCACGTGAATGCCCTTGCCGTCCTTCATCGCATTGCGCTCGGCGTCGCTGAGCGCGCGCACGGGGTGATAGTCGAAGCTCCAGGCGGTGCAATTGTCGTCGTCGATCGGAACCCAGAAATGGCCGTGGATCGGATGATCGCCGCGCGGCGGCACCATGGTGAAGGCGGGCATGACCCAGGGCGTGATGCGCCAATAATAGCGGCCCTCTTCAGCTGTGCGGCGCGCGCCGATGAACAGGCCGCCGGGTGCCTCGACCACTTCGAAGACCGGCTTCGAATCGGCAAGATTATATTTATTGCCGGCTGCGCCCTTGAACAGCGGATCATTGTTCAGGTCGCCGCGATGCAGGAAGGACACGTGGCTCGAATCGATGCCGCCTTCCATTGCCTGCAGCCAGTTGTTTTCCTGCAGGCGCTTCGTGGTAAAGCTGTTTTCGAGCGGGACGTTGGCGAATTCCCATTCCGGTACCGGGGGCTGACGCTCCGGGGGCCCCATATAGGTCCAGAGCACGCCGCCCTTTTCAATGAGCGGATAGGATTTCAACTTGATCTTGCTGGCATAGCCCGATTCAGCGGGCTCGGACGGCACTTCGACGCACTGGCCGGTCGTGTCAAATTTCCAGCCATGATAGGGGCAGCGCAGCCCGCATTCCTCGTTACGGCCAAACCACAGCGAGACGCCGCGATGGGCGCAGAATTCGTCGATCAGGCCAAGCTTGCCTTCAGAATCGCGGAAGGCAACAAGACGCTCCGACAGCACTTTCACGCGCACGGGCGGGCAATCGTTTTCCGGCAGTTCTTCCGACAGCAGGATCGGCTGCCAGGAGCAGCGGAACAGGTCGCCCATCGGCGTGCCCGGGCCTGTTTGCGTGACGAGTTCGTTCTGTTCTTTCTTCAGCATATGGAGCTCCCGATGCCCTTCCCGATCAGCGGCGCCCCGCTCTTCCGGCCTGCACTCATTTAGAGGATCGCCGGGCGTTGACCACTGTCAGGACACTTGTTATCTAACCGACCAGTTCCTTCATACGGAACGCTGTTCCGCAGTCGGCCTGCAACCTTCCTAACATCAGGCGCCGAGGGGCGTCAACGAGGAGCCAGAAATGTCTGAACGGATCGAATTGTGCAAGACCTCGGACGTCGATGAAGGCGCGGCGATCAAGGTCGAAACCGGCGATCTGGTGCTTGCCGTCTTCAACCTGAACGGTGCTTTCTATGTCCTCGACGACCTCTGCACGCACGGTCCCGGCTCGCTGTCGGAAGGCCCGATCTGTGGCGACATCATCGAGTGCGATTTCCACAATGGCTCCTTCAACATCAAGACCGGCGAGGTCGTCGATCCGCCGTGCATGATTCCGGTGAAGACCTATGTCACAAAGGTCGAGGGCGACACGGTCTTCATCGAGGTCTGACAAAAGCAGGCGGGACATGGCGGATAAGATGGCGACATTGACGAAGCCAAAAAGGGCCGCCCCGCCCCGCAAGACGGCTGTCGACAAGGCGGACCCGGCCAAGCCCAAGCGGCCCGAGCCGACTCGCCTGTCATCTGTCGCCATGGCCGTGCGGCTTTTGAAAACCTTCTCGGAAGGCGAGGCCGAGATCGGCGTCACCAGCCTGTCGCGGCGTCTCGGCGTGGCCAAAAGCACGGTCTATCGCCTCGCCTCCACACTCGTCTCGGAAGGCCTGCTCGAGCAGAACCCGGAGACGGAAAAATATCGGCTCGGCATGTCGCTGTTTGCGCTGGGTGCCCTCGTGCGCCAGCGCATGAATGTCGCCACCGATGCGCGCCCCTTCCTGTTCCATCTGCGCGAGGCGACCGGCGAGACGGTGCATCTGGCGATCCTGGAAGGGCCCGACATCGTCTTCGTGCTCAATCTGGAGAGCAATCACGCCATCCGCATGCGGGCAGACCTTGGCGCACGCAAGCCCGCCTTCTGCACGGCCGAAGGCCGCGCCATGCTGGCCTTCCAGCCGCAGGATGTGGTCAACGACGTGCTCGGCCGCAGGCTCGTCCCGCGCACGCCCAAGACCATCATCGACGCGGGCCAGATCCGCGCGGCGCTGGAGGAGGTGCGCGCACTGGGCTTTGCCACCGAGGACGAGCAGAGCGAGCTCGGCATGCGCTCCGTCGCTGCGCCGATCCGCAACGCCAACGGCCGCGTCGTGGCCGCCATCGGGCTCGCGGGGCCGATCCAGCGCTTGTCCGACGAGGCGCTGGCAAGTTTCGCACCGCTCGTCGCTGATGCGGCGCGCACCATTTCCGCGCGGCTCGGCTATAATTCCCCCAACGGGTCCTGAACCCCAGTCAAAACACCCATATGCAAGGGCGACCAAGACGATGAAACAGATCACGATCACGGGCGGAACCACGACCTTTCCCTGCGAGGATGATGACACCATCCTGCGCGCGGCGCTGCGTGCGGGTCTTGCTTTTCCTTATGAATGCAATGTCGGCTCGTGCGGCAATTGCCGCTTCGAGCTCGTCGAGGGCGACGTCGAACACGAGCGCAAGGACAGCCCCGCCTATACGGAGCGCGACAAGCAGCGCAAGCGCTGGCTCGGGTGCCAGGCCAAGCCGCACGGCGACTGCACGATCAAGGTGACGCTGCGCGACCATTACAAGCCGGTGATCCTGCCGCAGAAGACGCAAGGGCGGCTCACCGAAATCCTCGACCACACCCATGACATCCGCGAGTTCCGCTTCAAGCTCTCGACGCCCGTATTGTTCAAGCCGGGCCAATATGCGCTGCTCAGCGTGCCCGGCGTCGAGGGCGTGCGCGCCTATTCGATGGGCAACATCACGCAAGACGGTGCCGAATGGCACTTCCAGATCAAGAAAGTGCCCAATGGCGCCGCCACCGGCGCGCTGTTCGACAGGATGAACATTGGCGAGACGATCGGGCTCGATGGCCCCTATGGCATGGCCTATCTGCGTGAAGATGCACCCCGCGACATTCTCTGTCTCGCAGGCGGCTCGGGCCTGTCGCCGATGATCTCGATCTCGCGCGGCTGGGCGGCGAGCGAGACGCTCAAGGGTCGCCACCTGCATTTCATCTACGGTGGCCGCGCGGCGCGCGACATTTGCGGCGAAGCCATGCTGCGCGAGCTCGCCGGCTTCGGCACCGAGCTGCATTACCACCCCGCGATCTCCATGCCCGACCCCGAGGCACCCGACGCCTGGCCGGGCCTCACCGGCTTCGTGCATGACATTGCGGGCACCATGTTCGGCGACAAGCTGCGCGATATGGAAATCTACTTCGCCGGCCCGCCCGCCATGGCGGAAGCCGTGATGCGCCTCGTCGTGGAAAAGAAAATCCCGCCATCGCAGGTGCATTACGACCAGTTTTATTGAGACGCCTCGTCATTGCGAGGAGCGAAGCGACGAAGCAATCCATCTGAATGGCTGCCGCCAGATGGATTGCTTCGCTTCGCTCGCAATGACGAACCTAAAAAGACACCAACACAGGAAACGCCCATGTCACGCCTGAATCTCTCGCTTGCCTGCTGGAATTACGACCGCACGCGCGCCCTCGCCGACGAGACTGTGAAGCCCGACGGCATTGACCTCAATTATCTCGACATGCCGGTCGAAGAGACCTTCTTCCGCATGGTGCGCAATCGTGAATTCGACGTCGCGGAAATGTCGCTGTCGTCCTACACGGTCTCGCTGTTCAAGGATTCACCCTTCATCGCGATTCCCGTCTTCCCGTCGCGCTTCTTCCGCCATTCGTGCATTTTCGTCAGCGCGAAATCAGGCATCAAGGAGCCGAAAGACCTCATCGGCAAGAAGATCGGCGTGCCGGAATATCAGATGACGGCACCGGTCTGGATCCGCGGCATCCTGTCGGATCATTACGGCGTGCCAGTCGACAGCGTCGACTATTACACCGGAGGCGAAGAAGAGCCCGGCCGTCCGGAAAAGCAGAAGCTCGACCTGCCGGGCAACATCCGGGTCCATTCCATCCCGCAGGACAAGACGATCTCGCAAATGCTGCGCGACGGCGAGCTCGACGCATTCCACACCGCGCGCGCGCCCTCGACGCTCGACGGCATCAACGTTTTACGCCTCTTCCCGGACTATCCGCAGGTCGAGCGCGCATATTATCGCAAGACGAAGATCTTCCCGATCATGCACACGGTCGCGATCCGTCGCGACGTCTATGAAAAGAACCGCTGGATTGCGCAGGCGCTCTTCAAGGCCTTCCATGAAGCGCAGCGCCGCACCTATGAAGACCTGAAGGAAACCGCCGCCCTGAAGGCGATGGTGCCATGGCTCGGCGCGGTGATCGACGAGACGCGCGCGGAAATGGGCGACGATTACTGGCCCTATGGCCTCGACAAGAATTACGCGACGCTCGAAACCTTCCTGCGCTACCATTACGAACAGGGCCTCTCGAAGCGCCTGCTGAAGCCAGAAGAACTGTTCGCGCCAGAAACGCTGGAAGCCTTCAAGATCTAGCTGTCTCGTAAGGACAAATGCAAAACGCCGCCCCGAAAGGGCGGCGTTTTTTATGCGCCTGTCATTGCAAGCGGAGCGAAAAAATCCAGAGGCCCTGCGTGAGGCGGCTGCCGTCAGCGGCCTTTCAGCAACCAGCCGTGCCTCGATTGCTTCGCTCCGCTCGCAATGACGAGAAACTTATTGCTTCGGCGGCAATGTCTCGAGTTCGCGCTCATAGGCTTCTTCCATACGCGGCTCGAGGCCGTAGCGGGCGAGTGCCTGCGTGAACATCTCGCGCACCTGTTGCGTCTCGTCGGCATAGTCGATCTGGTAGCCGCCAAGGCGGCGCGAGATCCATGACATGGGTACACCCTGCGTGTTGCGCGGCGACCAGTTCTTGAAGG
>CAIWVR010000476.1 GCA_903916165.1 uncultured Hyphomicrobiales bacterium
CCGCGAAGGGCAGGCGGGCGGGCCAAGTGGCCGGGGCCGTCGGAGGCTGCTGGACGTCGGTCACCTGTCTCACCTCTTAAATCGTCGTCGATCCCAATGTGGGAGCGGAGGCCTGCGTCCGCAAGCGTGACGTTGCGGCAAGTGCTCGGCGGCAAGTGCTCGACGACATGCGCACGAGCGGCGCGGCACCGGTCAGCGTTGTTGGAGACCATCGGCAATGGCTCGGCCTGCTGACGCCGCAGAATGTGGCCGAGATGATGATGATCAAGCAGGTGAAGCTGGATTGGCGGTTTGGGCGTTAGCCGATCTTGAGAACAGGCGCCGAGATGTCGGCGAGGCGCCTGCGTCTGCGGTTGTCGAGAGCTTGCGCCCATTCCGCGTCGGTGGACGAATGTCCGTCCGCATCTTCCGCCGCAAAACGCTCAATTTCATCATCCGTCGTACGGTCTATGCGCTCGTAGTCCATGCGGTCAGGAACAGGCGCGAGCGTTCCATCGGGACGCCGTTCATAGACTGTTCCGTCAATCAGGATGGTGCGCCAGTTCTCACCTTGACCCATAGAGTTTTTGCTCCCGTGGATTGGCCTTTCGGGCGGAAATGATCCAGATGGTCTCACCCCGCAGGGTGAAGGTCACATGGAACAGGCGGCCCCGGACAAGTCCGAGTATATTGAAACATAATTCGCCATAATCACGTCTTTTATCAGGTCTGACGAGTCGATCGGGGTCGTCGAAACATAAATTCATAAAAGCGAAGTCGATGCCCCGCTCATCAATTGTCTTCAGACGCTTGGCCTCATGCCACTCAAAACGCATCAAAATGACCGTCGGCAAAGAATGAGCTTCAGGCTATCCTTGCCGCGGCACCTGTCAAGCTCACCCTTTCTTCAACTTCTCCGCCACCTGCACCGCAAAATACGTCAGCACGCCATTCGCGCCCGCGCGCTTGAACGCCAGCAAACTCTCCATCATCGCCTTGTCGCCGTCGATCCAGCCGTTCTGGGCGGCGGCCATGATCATCGCATATTCGCCCGACACCTGGTAGGCGAAGGTCGGGACGCCGAAGGTGGTTTTCACGCGCGCGACAATGTCGAGATAGGGCATGCCCGGTTTCACCATCACCATGTCCGCGCCCTCCTCGATGTCGAGGGCGACTTCGCGTAGCGCCTCGTCGGTGTTGGCGGGGTCCATCTGATAGGTGCGCTTGTCGCCACGCAGCAGGCCGCCGGAGCCGACAGCGTCGCGGAAGGGGCCGTAGAAGGCTGATGCATATTTGGCGGCATAGGCCATGATCTGCACATGCTCGAAGCCTTCGTCGTCGAGCGCGGCACGGATGGCGCCGATGCGGCCGTCCATCATGTCGGATGGCGCGATGACGTCGGCGCCCGCGCGGGCCTGATTGAGCGATTGCGCGATCAGCGCGCGCACGGTCGCGTCATTGACGATCTCGTCGCCCTCCATCAGCCCGTCATGGCCATGGCTCGTATAGGGGTCGAGCGCGACATCGGTGATGACGCCGATCTGCGGCACGGCTTCCTTGATGGCGCGCACGGCCTGGCAGACGAGATTGTCCGGATTAAAGGCCTCGCTGCCCGCTTCGTCGCGCAGGCCTGGCTGTGTGTAGGGAAACAGCGCCACCGCCGGAATCCCCAGAGCAGCCGCATGGGCGCAGGCGCGCACGGCCTCGTCGACAGACAGGCGGTCAACGCCCGGCATGGAGGCGACCGGTTCGCGCACGCCTGTGCCATCGATGATGAAGATCGGCCAGATCAGGTCGTCGGCGGTGAGCACGTTTTCGCGGACAAGGCGGCGCGCCCAGTCCGCGCGGCGGTTGCGGCGCGGGCGATGGGCCAGCATCATCCGGGTGTCGGCTCGGGAATCGGACGGCGTGGCCATGAACATCTCCGCATATGGGGTTTGCGCTCGTCTAGCACTTTTCCGCCACCGCCAGAACCCGGTCGTCGCGTTGACCCTGCAGGGACGCGGGTCTATGCGTCGAGAGGCAAGGGTGCGCGGCTGTGTGCCGCCAGGGACGCGAGATGGGCTTGAACCAGAACATCGACAGGGACACCAAGGGCGAGGTCATCCATCTGGGTGCCAGTGGCGGCTCCGCGCATTGGGGGCTTTACCTCGTGATCTTCATGCGTGTGACGGCGGCGATCTGGCTGGTGCAGGGCCTGATGCAATGGCGCATCATCCTCGTGCCTGAAGCCTCGGCGCTCGACGCCATGTCCTCGCTCGAGGCGGCAGCCGTCATCTTCTTCGCCATCATGAACCTGCTGGCGGCCGTCGGACTCTGGCTCGCGGTGCCCTGGGGCGGGGTGCTCTGGCTCTTTGCCGTCTCCGCCCAGATGTTTATGATCGGCTTCCTGTCCGGAATGATCGAATGGGGGCGTCTCATGCTCGCCCTCGATGTCACCCTCGTCGTCAGCTATTTCGTGCTGAGCTGGTACGCCGCGCAGGAGCGCGACGCCCTTTGACAAGACCGTCATTGCGAGGAGCCGAAGGCGACGTGGCAATCCATCTTTAGGCAGCCACGTGAAGATGAATTGCCTCGGAGCTCACGCGCCTTGCAATGACGGGTCGACCCTACTTCAGGCCGAACAGGTCCTGCGCATTCTTGTAGGCGATCTTCTCCCGCATCTCCTGCGGCATGTCGATTGCCTCAAGCACGTCGATGGTTTCGCGGATGTAGCCCGGACCCCTTTCGGGATCGAAGGGGCAGTCGGACGCGAACAGCACCTTGTCCTGGCCGTAGAAGGCGAGGCCGCATTCGGTGGCCGGACGCGAACCGAAGGTCGCTGTGTCGGCGTAAAAATCCTTGAAATAATCGAAGGGGCGCTTCTTCAGGCCCTTCAGGACGACCGCGTAATCCTCGTCCGAGGTGCGCTTGCCGAGCTGGTCCCAGCCGGGGCCGACGCGGCCTTCGAAATAGGGCACCATCGCGCCCAGGTGATGGGCGACGATCTTGAGCTCGGGCAGCTTGTCCATCATGCCCGAGAACACAATGCGCGCCATGGCGGCGGAGGTCTCATAGGGCCAGCCGAAGGTCCACCAGATCTCGTATTTCGACTTGTCCTCGTTCTTGTAGTCGGTCATCTCCTGCCCGCGGCAGGGATGGATCAGGATCGGCTTGCCGCGCCTGGCGCAGGTTTCGAAGATGCCGAAGAACTCAGGCTCGTCGAGCGGGCGGCCGGCGATGTTGGAATAGATCTGCACGCCATTGGCACCATTGTCGAAGGCGCGCTCCAGTTCGCGGGCGGCATCGGGATGCGTCATGCAGACGGACGCCGTATAGCCCGGGAAACGGTCGGGATATTTTTGGGACAGCTCGGCCAGCCCGTCATTGGCGAGTTTCGACATCTCATGGCCGAGCGCGGGATCGTAATCATCCAGCGGCGGCTGCGAGATCGACAGGACCTGCGAATAATTCTTGTCCTTGAACATGTCCATGACGCGGAAACGTTCATCGAGATCGTAGATGCAGGGGATGGCGCGCACGCGCTTGCCGATCGCCTGTTCGGTGCCCGGGATCGACAGCATCTTGTCGAAGAAGGCGCGCGGGAAGAAATGGTTGAAGGCATCGATATACTGCACGTGAACGATCTCCCGGATGCGCACATGCGGCCTGTCCCGTCTGGAGGTCCGCTGCGCTGTCGTGGTGAGACTAGGCGGGCGGGCCCGCCTTCGCAACCATCCGTGCGTCTGCTTCGTTTTGCAAACACAATTTTAATCTAAACAAAGTCTTGAGTTCATTATTGATTCACCTCAACAAGTAAACGCGGGATTCAGCTTGTTATTTAAACTCGTCTTCATGCGAGAATAGTATTGTTAGATTCATCAGAGGCCGGGACTATTCTCGGGAAACAGACGCAGAGACGACGGGGTCAAGATGATGAACATGCTCCGCAAGACGGAACCTTCCCGGCAGCGCGCCGAACGCGTCGGTGCCGTGCGTCCGGCCTATCTGGAAGCCCTCACGCTGGTCGAACGCCTGCATCGCCGCTTGCTGGACGTGATCAAGGATGAGTTTGACCGCCGCGGCCGCAGCGACATCAATGCTGTCCAGGCGCTGCTGCTCTACAATATAGGCGACAAGGAACTGACGGCCGGCGAACTGCGCACGCGGGGCTATTATCTCGGCTCCAATGTATCCTATAGTGTGAAGAAGCTCGCCGAGATGGGCTATCTGCATCACGCCCGCTCCCGCGTCGACCGCCGGTCGGTCCGCATCAGCCTGACCGAGAAGGGCAGGGCGGTGCATGATGTTGTGGCTGACCTTTACGAGAAGCATACGCTGACTGTCGAGCAGATCGGCGGCATTTCGGGTGATGAGTTTTCCTGCATGAATACGGCGCTCGCCCGCCTCGAGCGCTTCTGGACGGATCAGATCCGCTTCCGGCTCTAACGCGTCTATCCACAGGCTTTTGCCGCACAAGGGAGCGTCCGCAGGGGTCGCTCCTTTTATTTTGATGTTCATTATGTGTTTCAGGTAGCTGCATTGCCACAAAACGGCCTTGCTGTTCCTTCTTTGTTAACCTCGTTGGTGATAGCGATGACAGCTCTCGTGTCCGCCATCTGGGTGGGCTGCGGTCGTGGTGCGAGGCGGGCACCAGACTCCGGGAGAGCCGCCACGGTTGGATGGGTTCGGGGGCGGCC
This sequence comes from uncultured Hyphomicrobiales bacterium, assembly GCA_903916165.1. Lineage (GTDB taxonomy): Bacteria > Pseudomonadota > Alphaproteobacteria > Rhizobiales > Beijerinckiaceae > Terripilifer. The sequence continues at coordinate 4,659 of CAIWVR010000476.1, forward strand.
AGGACCTTTGGAACAGACCAGAACGCATTGGAGCGACCGGTGAGCAAGTTCAACCATTCCGTTTCCCGCCGGGCCTTCATGCAGGGCCTCGGGCTGGCTGGCCTCGCGGCCGTCGGGACCGGACGGCTCGGGACGAGTGAGGCCTTTGCCGCGCCTGCTGACGGGACCATAGCGCTGTTTGGCGAGCAGGCTGAGTGGGTGCAAAAATATGATGCTGATCCGCGCCTGACTGTGCAGCGCAGCTCGACGCCAATTCTCTCCCAGCAGACGATCGCCGAGACCGAGCGCGCCATCGCGCAATATCAGGACATCGCGGCGCGCGGCGGCTGGAATAGCGTTCCCAATCAGACCATGAAGCTTGGCACCAAGGGCAATGCCATTGTTGCGCTGCGCCAGCGCCTCGTTCTGACCGGCGATCTGGATGAGGTCGCCGGCAATTCACCGATCTTCGATTCTTACGTCGAATCCAGCGTGAAGCGCTTTCAGTCCCGCCACGGCATCAACGCTACCGGCGTGGTTGCCCAGCAGACGGTTCAGGCGCTGAACGTTCCAGTGCAGGTCCGCGTCCGCCAGCTTGAAATCAACCTCGTGCGCCTGCGCGCCTTTGCGGGCAATCTGGGCGTGCGTTTCGTGACGATGAACATTCCCGGCGCGGCAGTCGAGACTGTCGAGGGCGGGCAGGTCGCGACCCATCACGCGGCCGGCGTCGGCAAGATCGACCGCCAGTCCCCGGTCATGCAGGCCAAGGCTGTCGAGGTGAATTTCAACCCGTTCTGGACCGTGCCGGCCTCGATCATCCGCAAGGATCTGATCCCCAAGATGCAGGCGGATCCGAACTATCTCTCCGACAACAAGATCCGCGTCTACAATGGCGCGGGGGTGGAAGTGGCACCCAACGCCATCAACTGGAATTCGATGGACGCAACGCATTTCAAGTTCCGGCAGGACCCGGGCGGCGACGTGAACTCGCTCGGTTTCGTGCGCATCAATATTCCCAATCCGCATGGCGTCTATATGCATGATACGCCTGCCAAGGGCATTTTCGGTGATGATTTCCGGTTCGTGTCCTCGGGCTGTGTGCGCGTGCAGAACGTGCGCGACTATGTCGCCTGGCTCCTTAAGGAAACCCCCGGCTGGACGCGCGATCAGATCGACGAGGCCATCCGCTCAGGCCAGCGTATTGACGCGCGCCTGACGACGCCGGTGCCGGTCTACTGGATCTACGTCACCGCCTGGGCGAATGACGGAACCATCCAGTTCCGCGAAGATATCTACCAGCGCGACGGTTTCGGCGCATCCGGTGCCGTGGCTGCGGCTTCCCCCTCGACCGGCAGCGGACAGCAGTCGGCCGGTGGTATTCTGGAGCCCATGTCGCTCACCGAGATGCCGCCCCGCTGACATGGCTGACTTACGCTACATGAAAAAGGCCCGCCTCGCAGGAGACGGGCCTTTTTTCGTGCGTGTGACTGTGCGCCGTGACGCCTAGAAATGGACACTGGCGCCTGCGCGCAGCAGGTTTGTGTCGGTCGTGAGGGGCGTGGCATTGGAGGGCGTCACATAAGTCTGGCCGTCGAAGCCGTAACGCATGTATTCGGCCCGCACGGAGAGATTGCGGGTCAGGGCATATTCGAGGCCCGCGCCCAGAACCGTGCCCTTGAGCGTCTTGTTCGCGGAGCCACTGATGTCGCGGTAGCTGGTGGTCGCATAGCCCCGGCCAATCGAGCCATAGGCGAGCAGGTCGCCAAACACATAGCCAGCCTTCACCCGCGCCGAGGACAGAAAATTCTGGTTGAAGGACATGGCCGCCGCCGTGCCGGATTTGATGCGCGAGGTCAGGAAATCGAACTCTGCACCGCCGACCAGCCCTTGAGCCTGGAAATTATACCCGATATGGCCGCCACCGACGACGCCGGAGGTGTTGGCCTGTCCCGCGGACCCAAGCCCGACGCCTGCATCCACGCCAAGTCCGAAACCTGAAAAATCCGCCCTGCGGCCCGTGTCGGTGCGCGGGGCGAAATCCTGCGCGCCAGCCTGAAGCGGGGTCAGGACAACAAGGCAGGGAAGAAGTCTCCAGACCAGCATGGGTAAGCTCCGGGCAAAAACGGCGCACAAACGTTAGCCTGTCTGGCCATCACTGACTTGCCAATCGCGAAACACGGATAAGACTTGCTTAACGCAAGCCTTCGTTATCTTGTTAAAAGCATCGATGCTGGATCCATCTAACTCACTCTACAAAAAGACTTTCCAGAGGTCGTCTCGGTTTCATTAATTGAAATAAATGAAGCTTCCTTTCGCCAGTCTACGGGTATACGGCTCCCGCCATGTCAAGAGTGTCTGCTGATTATCATGATGGCGTTTCGTATGTGGCCGCGGGCGCAGTCCCTGCGCCCGTGCTGAGCATTGTGACGCCCTCGTTCAATGAGCGGGACAATTTACGTCCTCTTGTTCGCGCGATCTCTGCGGCTATGGGGGCTGTTTCCTGGGAGTTGATTGTCGTCGATGACGACAGCCCGGACCGCACCTGGCGCGAGGCGCTTCTGCTTGCTTCTGAAGGGTGGCCGGTCCGTTGCATCCGTCGCATCGGACGCCGCGGCCTGTCGTCGGCCGTCGTCGAAGGCGCCATGTCGGCCAGCGGCGAATTCGTCGCGGTGATCGACGCCGACATGCAACACGACGAGAAACTTCTGGTCGACATGTTGAGGATCATCCAGACGACGGATGCCGAACTGGTTGTTGCCAGCCGCTATGTCGAGGGTGGTGCCATCGGAACCTGGGACCAGCGACGCGCACGGATCAGCACCTTCGCAACAATCTGCGCCCGTATGCTCATCGGCAAGACGATGAAAGACCCGATGAGCGGCTTCTTTATGACACGGCGCGCCGTGTTCGATGATGTGGTGAGCGATCTGTCCCAACAGGGTTACAAGATCCTGCTCGATCTGCTCACCGCTGCCCGGCGACCGCTCAGACTTGTTGAAATCCCTTATGTGTTCCGCGAGCGGGTGGCCGGCGAGAGCAAGCTGGATGCCATTGTTGTCGCCGAATATCTGCTGCTTCTGATCGAGAAGTTCAGCCGCGGGCTGCTGCCACCGCGCTTCATTCTTTTTTCGATGGTCGGCGGGCTTGGCCTGGTCGTTCACCTTTCGACGTTGCAGGTGCTTGAACTCTTCAGCCCCAGTTTCATTGAGGCGCAGACCATCGCCACGCTCGTGGCCATGACATTCAACTTCCTGCTGAATAATCTGACGACCTACCGGTCTGAGCGTCTGCGCGGGTCGCAGGCTCTCGTTGGCTATGTCATTTTCTGCGCAACCTGCAGTCTCGGCGCGATCGCCAATCTCGGCGTGGCCAATTTCGTGATCGGTCATTCCGTGAGCTGGGCGTTTGCCGGTGCCGCAGGGGCGATCATGAGTGCGGTCTTCAACTTCAGCCTGTCGACGCGCTTTGTCTGGGGACGTGCGACACGACAGCGTCAGGCGCGCGCCCGGTCTGCCCAGGACAAGGCTGACCGCCTGCAGGCCGTCGGGTCCGCCCAGGGATGACGGGCATATCCTGGCCGAGCATCCGACACGTCCTGAAAACCCCGATGCAGCGGGTTTTTCTGCTGATCGCTGTGTCGGTCTGTCTCCGACTGGCATTCGCGGCCTCCACAGGGCTGGGCATTGATGAGGCCTATCTTGTCGCCACCGGGCGCCAGCTTGCCCTGAGCACCTATGATCATCCGCCGCTCGCATGGTGGATGGGCTGGCTGGCGTCCCATCTTCTGGGCAGCGAAGTGCCCTTTGCCATCCGCCTGCCATTCCTGCTGCTGTTTGCCGGGACAACCTGGCAGATGTTTCGGCTGGGCGAGCGCCTGTTTGGTGCCGAGGCCGGCTTCTGGTCGGCGCTGGCGCTGAATTGCGCCCCGGTTCTTGGCGTGACTTCGGCGACCTGGGCCGTGCCTGATGCGCCGTTGATGTTCTGTCTGCTGGCGGGTGCCAATGCGCTCGCACGCGTCCTGTTTCAGACGCCTGCGGAGCCCCGGATCTGGCTTGTCGCCGGTTTCTGGGGCGGCCTTGCGATCTTGTCCAAATATCATGGCGTGTTTCTCTTCGCGGGTGCCTTCGTCTTCCTCCTCATGTCGCCCTTGTATCGCCGTTGGCTGCTCACGCCCTGGCCCTATCTTGCGACAGGATTGGCCGCGCTCGTCTTCGCGCCGGTCGTGGTCTGGAACATCCAGAATCACTGGGCATCGTTCACCTTTCAAAGTGGTCGGGCGAATGTCGGGCATGTGCGTCTCTGGATGCCGTTCCTGTCGCTTGGTGCCCAGGCCCTGTTCATCTGGCCGCCGATCTGGCTGGCGCTGGTGACCACGGCTTTTCGTGATCTGCGCTCGCGGGTGCCCGATGAACGGCGGCGTCTGCTCTATTGCATCGGCCTTGGCCCGATCATGGTCTTCACGCTCGTCTCGCCCTGGGCTGAGGGGATGTTCTTTCACTGGGCTGCGCCGGGCTATCTGATGTTGATGCCCATGCTGGGTGCTGAAATCGCGCGACGACTTGAGAGCGGCGATCTTTTGTGGCGGCGCATGGCGGCCCTGTCTGCCATCGGCGTTGCGCTGCTGGTCCTGCTGTTCAGCGCGCTGGCGCTTGGCACGCAGTCCACCAGGATCTTGCCGGGGCCGGATCCGTTTCTGGACATGCGGGACTGGAGCGCCCTGCGCGGTGGCCTGGAAAGCCGCGGATTGCAGGCGCGGGGCGTGACATTCGTGGCGGGTCTCAGGTGGCACCAGTCCGGTCGCATCGATTACGCGCTGAATCAGGCCTGGCCGGTGACGTGCCTGTGCCGGGATGCCCGCGGCTTTGGTGTCCTCGCTCCACCCTCGGCATTCGCGGGTCAGACCGGGATCGTGCTCATCCCCCTGAAGAGGCTGGCGCGGGACGCAGCCGAACTCGCGCCAAAATTTGAAACACTTGAACGTTTGCCCGATGTCGACCTGTTTCACAATATTTACGGGGACGCCAAGATGGCAGTTTTCCTTGGCACAGGGCTCCGCAACGGCGCGCCCTGATCCAGCCTTTTCACGCAACCGTATCATTCGCTCAAGGGCTTGATATCGAGTCAGGCGTTGCAATTCATGCGGGTTCGCCCATCTGTCTTTTCAATGAAAAGGCCATTCTGTCGCCTTTCCGTCTCTGGCGGAGCATGCTAGAGCGAATGCGTTTTCAGCCACCCGACGAGACTATATGTTGCGTGCGCGGCCTTGCCGTCACCCTAGGTAATGTTTCGCAGGCCCAATGACGAGGAGCAGGGCGATGTCCCAGACGAATTCAAGCGCCGCTTCGGCCTACCAGCTCTCGAACTCGTTCTTCGGGGCGGCGCTGGCCGAAAGCGACCCGGAAATCGCCCGCTCCATCGAGCTTGAACTCGGTCGCCAGCGCGACGAGATCGAGCTGATCGCCTCTGAAAATATCGTCTCCCGCGCCGTTCTCGAAGCGCAGGGGTCGGTGATGACCAATAAATATGCGGAGGGCTATCCGGGCCGCCGCTATTATGGCGGTTGCCAGTTCGTCGACATTGCCGAGAATCTCGCCATCGAGCGCCTGACACGCCTGTTTGGCTGCAGCTTCGCCAATGTCCAGCCGAACTCCGGTTCGCAGGCCAATCAGGCCGTCTTCCTCGCCTTGCTGCAGCCGGGCGATACGTTCATGGGCCTCGATCTCGCGGCGGGCGGTCATCTGACGCATGGTTCATCGGTCAATATGTCGGGCAAATGGTTCAAGGCCGTCAGCTATGGCGTGGATCCCGACACCCAGATGATCGACATGGACACTGTCGCCAGCATTGCGCGCGAGCAGAAGCCCAAGCTCATCATCGCCGGCGGCTCGGCCTATGCCCGCTATTGGGATTTCGCGCGCTTTCGCGCCATTGCCGATGAAGTCGGCGCTTTATTCCTCGTGGATATGGCGCATTTCGCGGGCCTCGTGGCGGGCGGCGCGCATCCCTCGCCGGTCCCGCACGCCCATGTTGTCACCTCGACGACGCACAAGACCCTGCGCGGTCCGCGCGGGGGCATCGTGCTCACCAATGACGAAGCCATCGCGAAGAAGATCAATTCGGCCGTCTTCCCCGGCCTGCAGGGTGGCCCCTTGATGCATGTCATCGCGGCCAAGGCTGTGGCCTTCGGCGAAGCGCTCCGTCCCGAGTTCAAGATCTATGCGCAGCAGATTGTCGCCAATGCCAAGGCTCTTGCCGAGACGCTGCGCGACGGCGGCTTCGACATTGTGACGGGCGGCACCGACAATCATCTGATGCTGGTCGACCTGCGCCCGAAGAAGCTCAACGGCAAGGTGTCGGAAGCCGCGCTCGGCCGCGCCCACATCACCTGCAACAAGAATGGCATTCCCTTCGATCCCGAAAAGCCGTTCGTGACGTCCGGCATTCGTCTGGGCACGCCCGCCGCCACCTCGCGTGGTTTCGGCGTGGCTGAATTCCAGACGGTCGGCAAGCTGATCGTCGAGACGCTCGACGGCCTGTCGAAGTCCGGCGAAGACGGTAATCTGGCGGTGGAAGCGCATGTGCGCGCGCAGGTCAAAGCGCTCACGCTGCGCTTTCCCATCTATCCGTAAGGGCCAAGACACATGCGCTGTCCCTATTGTGGAAGCCTCGATACTCAGGTGAAGGACTCGCGTCCCACCGAGGACGCTTCCGCGATCCGGCGCCGTCGCGTGTGTCCTGATTGCGCTGGTCGCTTTACGACTTTCGAGCGCGTGCAATTGCGTGAGCTGACGGTGATCAAGAAGTCCGGTCGTCGGGTGCCCGTCGATCGTGACAAGCTGATGCAGTCGCTCTCGATCTCGTTGCGCAAGCGGCCGATCGATCCTGAGCGCGTCGAGCGCATGGTCAATGGCATCGTGCGCCGGCTCGAGAGTCATGGCGAGGGTGATGTCCACAGCGTGCGTATCGGCGAACTGGTGATGGAGGGCCTGCGCGCGCTCGATCCCATCGCCTATGTCCGCTTCGCGTCCGTCTACAAGAACTTCCGCGAAGCCGGCGACTTCTCGACGATCCTTGATGAACTTGCGCGCAGCGACAGCGACGGGCCTGACTTTACGCCGTCGTTGCACAAGTTGCCCGACCCCGCATGAGCGCATCCGTCACAGACGACGATCTCGCCGACATCCGTTTCATGTCTGCGGCCATTGCCTATGCGCGGCGCGGGCTGGGATTGACCGCGCCCAATCCGGCCGTCGGCTGTATGATCGTCAAGCACGGCGTGATCGTCGGTCGTGGCGCGACACAGCCCGGTGGGCGCCCCCATGCCGAGACCGTCGCCATAGCCGATGCAGGAGAGGCAGCGCAGGGTGCCACGCTCTATGTCACGCTGGAGCCGTGCAGCCATCACGGTGTCACGGGTCCGTGCGCACAAGCGGTCATCACCTCTGGCGTGACGCGGGTGGTGTCTGCCATTGAAGATCCTGATTCGCGCGTGGCGGGACGCGGCCATGCGATGCTGCGCGAGGCAGGCATTCCGGTGCGCGTCGGCGTGGGCGCCGAGGCTGCGATGCGCGGCAATCTTGGACACATCCTGCGCGTCGGCCAGGGTCGACCGATGGTGACGCTGAAACTGGCCGAAACCGCCGATGGCTATGCGGCGGCCGGTGTGCATGACGCGCGGCTGATGATCACGGGGCAGGCGGCCAACAACCGCGTGCAGATCATGCGCGCGCTGCACGATGCCGTGATGGTTGGTGCCGGCACCGCGCTGGGCGATGATCCGCTGCTCACCGTGCGTCTGGCCGGACTCGAGAAACGCTCACCGTTGCGCGTCATCCTCGACACGCATCTTCGCTTGTCCCTGCGCTCCCGACTCGTGGCGACCGCTGCCGAGCACCCAGTGCTGGTGATCGCGGGCGAGGGGGCTTCCGCCAGCGCGCGGCTGGCGCTGGAAGCCAAGGGCGTGGCCGTCGACATCGCGCCGCTGGGCGCCAATGGTCACATTGATCTGCCATCGGCTCTGTCGCTTTTGGCGCAGCGGGGCATCACGCGTGTGTTCAGCGAGGGCGGGCCTTTGGTCGCGGCCGCCTTGATCGAGGCGAACCTGGTCGATGACGTGTTCATCTTCCGGGGAGCCAAGCCGTTCGGCCGCGAGGGCCTTCCCGCGCTGGACGCCATGTCCCGGCAGCGGCTCGCCGATCCAAAGCGGTTCCGCGCCGTAGACCCAGTGCAGCTTGGTCAGGACCAGTTGGTTCAATACGAGAGGATTATCTAGATGTTCACGGGTCTCGTCAGCGATGTCGGCACGATCGTCTCGATGGAGACGCGCGGCGAATTGCGCCGCATCCGCATCGCCTGTTCCTACGATCCGCAGACGATCCTGCTCGGCGCGTCCATCGCCTGTTCGGGACCATGCCTGACCGCAGTCGAGATCGGGACGCAGAATGACCGCACGTTCTTCGAAGTGGACGCTGCCGCCGAGACGCTGGCGCGCACCACCGTGGGCACCTGGGTGCCAGGACAGCGCATCAATCTCGAACGGTCGCTGAAGATCGGTGATGAACTGGGCGGGCATATCGTCACCGGCCATGTCGATGGCGTGGCCAGCATCGCCGAACGCCGTGATTTTGACGGCATGGCGCATTATGACATCGAGGCACCGGCGGCGATCGCTCGCTTCATCGCCGAAAAAGGCTCGGTCTGCCTCGACGGCACCTCGCTGACGGTGAATTCCGTGACCGGCAACCGCTTCACCATCCTGCTGATCCCGCACACGCTGGACGTCACGACCTGGGGCGAGCGCAAGACGGGCGACAGCCTCAACATTGAAGTCGATTTGATGGCCCGCTACGCCGCGCGGTTGGTCGAGGCGAAGTAAGGGGCTGCCCCGTCAGGTGTAATGACATTGTCAGTGTGTCGTGGTATCGTCTCGACGAGGTGATCGATGACTGCCATTCGCGACACGCTGAACATGCGCATCAAGCCCGAGGACCGCAGTCTCTTCGACTGGGCGGCCAAGGCGCAGGGCAAGACGCGCACCGAATTCATCCTTGAGGCGGCGCGCAAGGCGGCTGAAGACGCGCTGCTGGATCGCTCGCTGGTTCGAGTCGATCCAGACGCCTATGCGGCCTTTCTCGACCGGCTGGACAAGCCGCTGGAGCCCTCCGATCGTCTCAAGCAGACCATGCGCAGCAAGGCGCCCTGGGATTGACCCTCTCGGCTCCGGCTCCGATCACGCTGGAGCATGATCTCTCGCCATTTTCTTGCGGGCATCCGACGCTGGATAATTGGCTGCGTCGGCGCGCCCTGAGCAATCACGAGAGCGGTGCCTCGCGCACCTATGTGACGGCGCACGGCGTCCGCGTCCTTGGCTATTACGCGCTCGCATCCGGGGCTCTCGCTTCTTCGGAAGCGACCGGGCGCTTCAGGCGGAACATGCCCGACCCTGTTCCCGTCGCGATTTTGGCCCGTCTGGCCGTCGATCAGACAGTTCACGGGACGGGCGTGGGGCGCGCGCTCTTTGTCGATGCCGCACAGCGCGTCGTGTCGGCAGCGGAGATCATCGGCATTCATGGGTTGATCGTCCATGCCATTTCCGAGGAGGCTGCGGCCTTCTATGCCGCGCTTGGCCTCTCTGCGACGCCGGCGGAGCCACGAACCTTCATGATCACGCTGGACGAGTTACGTCTGGCGCTCTGAATTTGCAGCGTTGCAAGGCAGCCTTGTCTCACGCGACTTGCTCTCGCCTCCCGCGCGGGGTACTCAGACCCCCGCTGTTTTACATTGAGGACAAGCCCATGGCCGAACCGCGCCGAGAGATCAAACCCATCAGCGGCGTGGCCGGCACCCGACTTCTTGTGGTCGAGGCCCGCTATTACGACGATATCGGCGATATGCTTCTGTCCGGCGCGCGGCGTGCGGCAACCCTGGCTGGTGCCGAGGTCGATCTGCTTGCGATGCCCGGCGCGCTGGAAATTCCGGCGGCCATTGCCATCGCCTGCGACAAGGCGGCAGCTGCCGGCCGGCCCTATGATGGTGCCGTGGCGCTCGGCTGCGTCATTCGCGGCGAAACCTATCATTTTGAAATTGTCGCGGGCGAAAGCTCGCGGGCGCTGATGGACCTGTCCGTGTCGCGCAAGCTGCCGCTCGGCAATGGCATTCTGACCGTTGAATCCGAAGAGCAGGCCATTGTGCGCGCCGATCCGGGGCAGGGCGACAAGGGCGGCGACGCGGTGCGCGCCGCACTCACACTCGTCGCGCTCGTGCGCGCGGAAAGTCAGTTCTAATGTCACGCGAACATCGCGCCGCTTCGAGGCTTGCAGCCACGCAGGCGCTCTACCAGATGGAAGTCGCGGCCAAGGGCGTCAACGAAATCCTCGCCGAGTTTGAGACCTACTGGATCGGTCGCGAGATCGAGGGCGAGCAGTACAAGCCAGCCGAAATCGAATTCTTTCGCGACATCCTGAATGGCGTCCTCAAGGATCAGACTGCAATTGATCAATTGATCGACGCGACGCTTGCCGATGGTTGGCCGCTGGCCCGCGTGGAAGCCGTGATGCGCGCTGTGATGCGCGCTGCGACCTATGAGCTGCGCAAGCGCAAGGACATCCCGGCGAAAGTCGTGATCACGGAATATGTCGATGTTGCAGCGGCTTTTCTGGGTCGTGATGAAACCGGCATGATCAATGCGGTGCTCGACAAGATCGCGCGCGAATTGCGCGACCCCGTCGAGTTCGAACCGCGCACAAGGTAAACGGAGGCCGCGTGCCGCACTCGGGCGAAGACGACCTCATCGCCAGGTTTTTCGCTCCGCTGGCGGGCCCGGGCGGTCTCGGCCTCAAGGACGATGCGGCGCTGCTTTCGGTCGAACCGGGTTTCGAGCTCGTTGTGACCTGCGACGCGCTGGTGGCGGGCGTCCATTTCTTTGCCGAGGATCCGCCCGACGCCATCGCGCAAAAGGCTTTGCGCGTGAATCTCTCCGATCTTGCGGCCAAGGGTGCCTGCCCCACGGGCTTCGTTCTGGCGCTGGCCCTGCCGCGCGCGCTCAAGGTCGACGGCTGGCTGGCCGCCTTTGCCGAGGGGCTGGGCACTGATATTGCCGCCTATAAATGTCCGTTGCTGGGCGGCGACACCGTGATGACGCCCGGGCCGCTCATGGTGTCGGTGACAGCCTTTGGTGCCGTGCCCGTGGGCCGCATGGTTGCTCGCACGGGCGCGTGTCCGGGTGATCTCCTTTATGTCACAGGTACGGTCGGCGATGCCGCGCTCGGGCTTCAGGTCAGGCTCGGGGCCTTGCCCGGCGAGGGGGCGGATCATCTTCTGGCGCGCTACCTGCGGCCGCAGCCGCGCAACGTGCTGGCGTCCGTGCTGCGCGACCACGCCAGTGCGGCGATGGATGTCTCGGACGGCCTCATCGGCGATCTCGCGAAAATGATGCGTGTGTCGGGCACCTCGGCCGAGATCGAGCTTGCTTGCGTGCCGGTCTCCGCCCAGGCCTCGGCCGTGATCGCGGCCCATCCGGGTGCGCTGGAGACCGCTCTGACAGGTGGCGACGATTACGAAATTCTGGCCTGCGTTCCGCCCCGGAATGCCGCCGCCTTCGAAGGGGGCGCTGCGCTGGCCGGCATGGCCGTGACACGCATCGGGCATGTCATGAAAGGGCAGGCGGCACCGCGCGTGCGTGACGCCTCTGGCGCAATCATGGCCTTCGGTCGCGTCTCCTACAGCCACTTCTGAGAGCCGATCGCCCGCAATCCCTGCTTTACAAATGCCGCCCGGCGCAGAACTATGGCGACCTCCTCAACATCAACAAAACTGGAGCGGGACATGGCGCGGGATTTCGAAGACTTCTGCTGGCGGGATATTGTCGACAAGGACATTCTCGAAATTTACGAGCCCTACCGGCGCAAGACCTTTGTCGGCCCCAAGCCCGCCATCCTCGCGATCGACCTCTACAACAAGGCCTATGACGGCGGGAACAAGCCGGTCATCGAGGTGAATCGCAAGCATCAGGGCTCGTGCGGCGAAAACGCCTGGAAGGCGATCGAGCCGACGAAGCAGCTGTTCGCGGCGGCGCGCGCCGCCGGCATTCCGGTGATTTATTCGACTCGCCACGTCAACACCAATGGCGTCTCGTCGACCTATCGCAACGTCAAGGAGACGCGTGACGACCAGTACGACATCTATCACGAGTTCATCCCGCATCCGGGCGACCTGGTGATCTACAAGGAACGCGCCTCGGCCTTCTTTGGCACGCCGCTGGTCGCACATCTGCGGCTTCTGGGCGTCGAGAGCCTGATCATCCTGGGTGAGAGCACGTCAGGGTGTGTGCGCGCGTC
>CAIWVR010000477.1 GCA_903916165.1 uncultured Hyphomicrobiales bacterium
GCTGCGCCCCTTCGGTGTGACCATCCGCCAGACGCCGATCCCGCCCAGCACCCTGTTCGAGATGATCGACGACGCGCGTCTACTCGTACCGGACATGGGTGGAGAAGTCGTAGTCGCGTGACAGCGACGCCTTGTAGGACTGCTGGATCTCCTCGCCAAAGCCTTCCTGCGAAAAAGCCCTGGCGAGGAAGGCGCTCTGCGCCGCCCAGCCGGCTTCCGCCTGCGCATGACGGTAGCGGCCCGGCATGGTGTCATTCAGCCAGCCGTGCGGCGCGCCGCCGAAAATCTCGATAGTATAAGATTTGGAGTTTGCCTCGAGCGCGCCGCGCAGCTTGCGCACATGGTCAACCGAGATGATGTTATCCTTCTCGCCAAACATGCCGAGCACCGGGCAGCTCACCTGGGACAGGAATTTTTCAAGCGCGACGGGATAGCGCGCATTTTCTTGCCATTCGCGATCCTGCGCGGCACCGTACCAGCAGAGCGCCGCCTTCAGCGGGCGGTGGGCTGCCAGCAGCATCGGAAAACGCCCCGTCTGGCAGACCCCCATGGCGGCGATACGCGTGAGATCGGCCTGTGGGACAGCGGCCAGCGCGGCAATGGCATCCTCCATCCGCGCAAGCCCCTCGGGATCGGTCATGTCGCAACTGGTCTCGCCCGCATGCAGAGCCGCCTGATCCGGATGCTCATGAAAATAATCGCCGGCGATGCAGACATAGCCATCGCGCGCATGGCGACGGGCGAGGTCGCGCGTATGCTCGACGAGGCCATACCGCTCATGCAGCAACACGATAACCGGCACCTTTTCGGGCGTCTGCGGCACGGCGAGAAAGGCTGGCATCCCGCCAGGACAGGTGATCGTCTGTTCGGAAATGGGCACGCGCGAACTCCGCTTATTTCTTCGCCGCAGCAAGATAGGACGTGTCGATCAGGGTCGACACGGGGATGGCGGACGGCAGTTCCTTGATCGCGACGAGCGAGTCGACGACGGCACCAATGCCCGCCTCGCTCAGCTCCGCCCCCGGCATGATGATCTTCTTCGCCTGATAGAAATCATAGACACGCTCGGCGACGCTGCGGTCGCTGCTCGTATATTTCATCAGGATGGCGAGCACGTCCTCGCGGTTGGCCTTGTCGTAGAACACGTCCGTCGCCTGAAGGTAGGTTTTCAGAAAGGCGGCCACGATCTGCGGGTTTTTCTTTGCCCAGTCGCGGTGCACGAAGACATTGTTCTGCGCCCAGACCGGCACATAGTCGGGTGCCGCTCCAAGGTCGGAATAACCGGCGTCAAGCGCCATCAGGTCGTTGGGGTTGGTCAGGACGGCCGCGCCGACGGCACCGCTGGCGAGTTGCGAGAAGCGCGCGGGCGTGGTGCCGCCGAAGACGAGATCGTAATCATTGTCCTGCAGCCCGTTCTTGCGCGCCATGATGCGAAAGAAGAACAAGGTCTGGTCGCTGGGACCGCCGACCGAGACGATCTTGCCCTTGAGATCGGGCCAGCTGTTCACGCCCTTCTGCCCCAGCACACGAAACGGCGCCGCCCCCACCGCGCCGGCAACGATCGCAATCGCCCCACCCTGCGCGATGGCGCGCACCGTCTGGTCGGTGGCGGCAATGGAGATCTCCAGTGACCCCGCCAGTGTCTGCTGCACGGCGCGCGCCGCAGAGCCTGCGGCAATCCAGTTGAGCGTCAGCCCATTGGCCTGGAACATCTTCCGTTCCATGCCGATATAGGAGACGATGGACGTCGCGTCGCTTTTCCCAGTGGTGCCGAACTGCACCTCGACAGCATTGGCCGCCTGCGGCAGCACCGCCAACATTCCGCACAGTGCGGCAACGTATCCTTTGGACCAGCCCGAGACCTTGTGCATCTGCGCATCCTGTTCGTGTGAACCTGAAATCCTTAAAGCAACTCGCATGCCGCGCGCATCAATCAAGCTGCGGCATCACGCGATGCTGAAACAGATCGAGCGACGTCGCAAGTTCGCTGGCCGACAGGTCGCCAAAGGCAAACTGGCCGACGAGATAATTGCACTGCGACTCCTCCATCTGCGCGCGCACGAAACGGGCGACCGTGTCGGGAGAGCCCGCCACGCCCTTGCCCTGCCCGTGCAGCGCCGCCCAGTTATCGGGGCGCGGATGGCGCGCCGTCGAGCCGAGCTTGCGTGCGAGATGGGTGAAGGCTGTGTGCCAATGCGGATAGGCCCGCGCGGCAAGCGCCTGCGCCTGCGCGTCGGTCTCCGCCACGACGATGAAACGGCCCAGACCCAGAAGCGGCTCTGCGGCAGGCGTCCCGGGCAAGGCACCCCGATAGGCGAGCGAACAGGCCCGGGCCTCCTCCACCGCATCGAGGCTGATCGTCTGCCAGCCGCGCAGGGCCGCGCGCTCGGCGCTTTCCGGCGAATGCACGCCATACCAGACCGGCGGCGCCGGCTTCTGAAAGCAATCCACCTTGAGCTCGATCGGCTCGCGACCGGGCTCGCGATAAACGCCCGTCTCGAGCGCCTCCAGCACGAGTGGCAGCGACGCGCGGAAGATGGCCTCGGCCTCCGCCGGATCGATTCCATAAAAACGCAATTCCGCGGGCGACGAGCCGCGCCCGAAGCCGATGAGCAAGCGTCCGCCGCTCAATTGGTCCAGCATACAGATTTCCTGCGCCAGCCGGAGCGGGTGATAGAGCGGCAGCGCATAGACCATCGGCCCGAACCGCAGTTGCTTCGTGCGCATGGCGACAGCGGCCAGAAAAACATTGGGCGACGGTGCCATGCCAAGCGCGGTGCCATGATGCTCGGCCAGATGATAGGCGTGAAAGCCAGCCCGGTCATAGGCCTCGATCAGCGCCAGCCGCTGCTCCATGAATTGCGCCATCGGCAGCGTCGCATTGTCCAGATGATCGAAGACCCCGACTTTCATCGCGCCTGTCACCTCCCTTTGATTATCTTGTCCTATCCGGCCCGAGGCGTCCCGCCCTGTCAAGGGCAGCCTGTCACGTTTGGAACATTGACCTGTACCCCTCATCTGGTGATCATGCCGCCAGGTCGGCGCAGCAAACGGCGCGGCATTTCGGGAGGACACATGAAGCCGATATTCGCAGTCGGGCTCGCCCTGCTTTGGGCCGGAGCCAGTGCGGTGCCCGCTGGCGCGCAGGAGAATGTGGCCAGTTTCTACCGGGGCAAGACCATCCAGATGGTTGTCGGTTCGTCGGCAGGCGGTGGCTATGATCTCTATGCGCGTCTGGCCGCGCGCTTCATGGGACGCTACATTCCCGGCACGCCCACCATCGTCGTCAGCAATATGGCGGGTGCGGCCTCCATCGTCGCCACGCAACACATAGCCCTTGCCGCGCCAAAGGATGGCAGCGTCATCGGTGCCATTTTCCCCGGTGCGCTGATCGAGCAATTGATCGGCGACAAGGGCAAGGTGAAATATGATGCGCGCAAGCTGACCCAGATCGGCAGCGCCAATAATGAGCTCTATGTCTGCATCGTGCGTGCCGACGCGGGCGTGAAGACGTTCGATGAGTTCCTGAAGGGCAACATCCTGATCGGCGCCAGCGCGGCTGGCGGCTCGACACGCGACTTCCCGCTTCTGCTGACGAGCATCTTCGGTGCCAATTTCAAGATTGTGAGCGGCTATCCGGGCTCGAACGAAATCCTGCTCGCCATTGAAAAGGGTGAAGTGCAAGGCACCTGTGGCGTCGGCTGGTCGACGGTCTCTGTGCAACGCGCGCAATGGATGCGCGACGGCTTCATCAGAATCATTGCGCAGGAGGGGATGCACTCCAATGCCGAACTCGATCGCCAGGGCGTGCCGCTGGCCTATTCCTACGCGAAAACCCCCGAGCAGCAGCAGGTCATGCAGGTGCATTATGAGCCGCTGACCTTCGGTCGCCCCTTCATCGCCGCGCCGGAAATCCCGGCCGAGCGCGCCGAAGCGCTGCAGACCGCCTTCATGAAGGCGATGGCCGATCCCGAATTGCGGGCAGAGGCCGAGCGCCTGAAGCTCGACATCGCGCCGACCCCGGGCGGGGAAGTCGCCGCGATCGTGCAGAAGATCTTCGCCCTTCCGCCCGCAGCCATCGAAGCCGCGCGTGCGGCGATCGGCAGCAAATAGAGCCTCCGTCCCTCGTCATTGCGGGGAGCGAAGCGACGAAGCAATCCATCTCACGGCAGCCAAAGATGGATTGCTTCGCTTCGCTCGCAATGACGAACTCAAACCAAGAAAAGGAAAACGTCCATGTCCGCCTCGCACAACCCGCCCTTCCGCGCCGAAATTGTCGGCTCGTTCCTGCGTCCCGACGCCATCAAACAGGCACGTGACCAGCACCATGAAGGCACAATCAGCCATCCGCAGCTGCATGCGATTGAGGATGAGGAGATCCGCAAAGTTGTCGCCATGCAGGAGGCCGCGGGCCTGAAGGTCGCGACCGATGGCGAGTTTCGTCGCTCGACCTATTCCGAGAACTTCACCACGCAGGGCCTGACCGGCGTGCGCAGCGAGCATGTCGGCGCGGGCGACTGGGCCTATTCAGATGGCAAGGGCGGCAAACGCGCCGCGCGCGTTCCCGTCGTCTCGGCACCGATCCGCTGGAGCGGTTCGGCTAATGCGTCGGATTTCGCCTTCCTGAAATCGGCGGTGACCACCGCCATGCCGAAGATCACCCTGCCCGGCCCCTGCTACATTCACTACCGATCGGGCCGCGCCAACATTTCGCAGGACGTCTATCCGGACCTGACACAGTTCTGGGCGGATCTCGCCAGCGCCTATCATGCCGAGATGAAGGCACTCTACGACGTCGGCTGCCGCTATCTGCAGCTTGACGAGACGTCGCTCGCCAAGCTCGGCGATCCGAAGATCCAGACGGCATTGGCGGCGCGCGGCGATGACTGGCGCGAACTGATCGAGGTCTATACGGACGCCATCAATGCGGTCGTCGCGGGCGCGCCCAAGGACATGCATGTTGCCATGCATCTGTGCCGCGGCAACCAGGCCGGTCACTGGCAGGCGGAAGGCGGCTATGATCTCGTCGCCGAGCGCCTGTTCAAGAAGGTCACAATCACGACCTATCTCATGGAATTCGACACGCCGCGCGCCGGCACATTCGAACCTTTGCGCCATCTGCCCGACGGCAAGACCGTCGTGCTCGGGCTGATCTCTTCAAAGGTGCCGCAGCTCGAAGACCGCGCCCTGGTGCGCAAGCGCATCGACGAGGCCGCGACCATCGTGCCGCTCGACCAACTGGCGCTCAGCGCACAATGCGGCTTTGCGAGTTCCGTGCCCGGCAATCCGCTGACGGCAGCCGACCAGCGCGCCAAGCTCGACCTTGTTGTCTCGCTCGCGCAGGACGTCTGGGGCTAAAGAAACAGGCTCGGGCGCGGGCACTCCGCGCCCGGCCATCCCTGTCTGGGTTGCTTCGCTTGACGTGCAATGACGGTTGAAAGGCAATGCCCCACAACCGTCACTGCCCAGGGACTCAGATCTTGTCGGGGAATTTGATGATGAAATTGTCGCGGTTGGGCATTTTCACCTGTGGCAGGGACTTGGCGTCCATCACCGCATCCTTCTCGATGATCTTGTTCTCCGCGAGGATATAGGCGACCAGCCCGTAAACTTCCTCATCCGTGAGCGTGCGCGGGTTCGGCCAAGGCATGGCGCGGCGGATGTAATCATAGACCGTGGTTGCAGTCCCCCAAAAATTCTTGATCGTCTTGGGTGCCTCGATGCCCCTGCCCTGCAACGGTGCATCGGAGACAAGCGCCGCATAGGGGCCGCCCTTGCCGCCCTCATTGTGGCAGGCGAGGCATTTCTCGGCATAGACCTTGGCACCCTGAGCCGCCGTCCCACTGCCTTTCGGCAGGTTCGTGCCATCGGGCAGGATGGTGATCGCCCAGGCACCGACATCGGCCTCGGTGATCTTGGCGCCGAGGCCCGGCGACTGGGCGAAGGCCGGGGCTGCGGCAAGCAATCCGGCGAACAGCGCGATCCTAGAAATAGACATGCGAAATCTCCCCGTTGCTCGCCACGCCCCACGAGGTCAAGCTGTTGTAATGCTGGTTCGGGAACCCGAGCAGGTTCTTCACCGGCTCCTTGGTCTGCCCGCGCTGCGCGATGAACTCCGAGCGCAGCGGCTGCACATTGCCGGCCTCGTCCCAGGCGCGGCTGGAGATGATCGCCGGCGACCCGTCCCATTTCCAGGGCATATGGAAGCGCGTGAAGGCCTTCGGATTCACGGGGCCCTGCAGGGCAGCGTCAGCCCAGGTCTTGCCACCGTCGGCCGTTACGGCAACACGCTGGATGCGGCCGGTGCCCGAATAGGCAACGCCGGAGATTTCGTAATAGCCCGGCTCCTTCAGCGAGGTCCCGAACGAGGGCTGGGTGATGAAGCTCTTCACCTCGTTGATAAAGTAGAACCTGAAGGCCTTGCCGTCGGGCAGCACCGGCGAGTAGTTGCGCGTTTCATGGAAGGTCATGGCCGGCTGGTCGGTGACCTGCAGGCGACGCAGCCACTTCACATTCATATTGCCCTCGAAACCGGGCAGCATGAGGCGCATCGGATAGCCGTTGCCCGGCATGATGCGCTCGCCGTTCTGGTAGAGCGCGATGATCGCGTCATCCATTGCCTTCTTCAGCGGGATCGAACGCGACAGGGCGGACATGTCAGCGCCTTCCGCAATGACCCACTTGCCGCGCGGATCGACGCCGGCCTCGTCGAGCAGCGTCGACAGGCGCACGCCGGTCCATTCC
>CAIWVR010000478.1 GCA_903916165.1 uncultured Hyphomicrobiales bacterium
CCCATGCGCGCCGAAGCCGAAGCGCTCGTCGAACAGATCAAGCAGTCCGTGGGACTGCTGAGGAGGCATCTTTGACGTCGATGTCGCAACACGCCGCCTCGCGGAACTGAACGCACGGGTCGAAGACCCCGACCTCTGGAACGATGCCGACCTTGCGCAAAAGATCATGCGCGAGCGCACCGACCTTGAAGACAGGCTCGGCTCGCTGTCGCGTTTCGAGCGCGATCTCGAGGACGCCGTCACGCTCGTCGAACTGGGCGAGATGGAAAATGATTCCGACACCGAACAGGAAGGCGTCGCCGCCCTGAAGGCGCTCAAGACCGAAGCCGAACGCCGCCATATCGAGGCGCTGCTGTCGGGCGAGGTCGATGCCAACGACACTTATGTCGAAGTGCATTCGGGTGCCGGCGGCACGGAAAGCTGCGACTGGGCACGCATGCTCATGCGCATGTATGCGCGCTGGGGCGAACGGCAGAAGTTCAAGGTCGAAATCATCGAAGAGACGAGCGGCGACGAAGCCGGCATCAAATCGGCGACGTTGCTCATCAAGGGGCACAATGCACACGGCTGGATGAAGACGGAATCGGGCGTGCACCGGTTGGTGCGCATCTCGCCCTTCGATTCCAACGCGCGCCGCCACACGAGCTTTGCCTCGGTCTGGGTCTATCCCGTGATCGACGACAGGATCGACATTGCGGTGAACGAAAGCGATTGCCGCATCGACACCTATCGCTCGTCGGGTGCGGGCGGCCAGCACGTCAACACGACCGATTCTGCGGTGCGCATCACGCATATTCCGACGGGCATCGTGGTCGCCTGCCAGGGCGAACGCTCGCAGCACAAGAATCGCGCGACCGCGTGGAACATGCTGCGCGCACGCCTCTATGAGCGGGAAATCGAGCGGCGCGAGGCGGAAGCCAATGCCCAGGCGGCAAGCAAGACGGAGATCGGCTGGGGCCACCAGATCCGCTCCTATGTGCTGCAGCCCTATCAGATGGTGAAGGACCTGCGCACCGGCGTGGTCTCCGGCACGCCCGACGCAGTGCTCGACGGCGACATTGACGAATTCATGGAAGCCGCTCTCGCGCAACGCGTCGAGGGTGGCGGGCCGACCCATGTCGAGGATGTGGATTAGGCAAACGAGAGGGTGCCCGTCGTTTCATGGGAGACGGCGGGTGTCTGGAGTTCCGTTGCGACAAGATGCATCCTCCTGTTGCGCGCGGGACTGCCCGACGACAATCGCTTCTGACGCTGCAGCCTATTCCGCCGCCTGCCGTCTCGTCCTGGCGCGAGGCGCCGGTGCCTCGACCGCGAGGGGACGCCGCGCCAGGACCTCCTTGAGAAATTTTCCGGTGTGGCTGCGCGGCGCGCGGATGATGTCCTCGGGCGTGCCGATGGCGACGATCTCGCCGCCGCCGTCGCCGCCTTCGGGCCCGAGGTCGATGATCCAGTCGGCGGTCTTGATGACTTCGAGATTATGCTCGATCACCACCACGCTATTGCCCTGTTCGACAAGCTCGTGAAGCACTTCGAGCAATTTCTTCACGTCGTGGAAGTGCAGGCCCGTCGTCGGCTCGTCGAGGATGTAGAGCGTGCGCCCGGTCGAGCGGCGCGACAATTCCTTGGATAATTTCACGCGCTGCGCCTCGCCGCCCGACAGGGTCGTGGCCTGCTGGCCGACCTTGACGTAACCCAGCCCGACGCGCGCCAGCGTGACCATTTTCTCGCGGATCGAGGGAACCGCCTTGAACAGGTCACGCGCTTCCTCGACCGTCATGTCGAGCACGTCGGCAATGGACTTGTCGCGATATTTCACCTCGAGCGTTTCACGGTCGTAGCGGCGGCCCTTGCAGACATCGCAGGTGACATAGACATCCGGCAGGAAGTGCATTTCGATCTTGATGAGGCCGTCGCCCTGGCAGGCCTCGCAGCGTCCACCTTTCACGTTGAAGGAGAAGCGCCCGGGCGCATAGCCGCGCGCCTTGGCTTCGGGCAGGCCGGCGAACCATTCGCGGATTGGCGTGAAGGCACCCGTATAGGTGGCGGGGTTGGAGCGCGGCGTGCGGCCGATGGGCGACTGGTCGATGTCGATCACCTTGTCGAGGTGCTCGAGACCCTCCAGCCGGTCATGCGGGGCAGGGTGCTCCAGCGCGCCATTCAATTTGCGCGCGACCGCCTTGTAGAGCGTGTCGACGGTGAGCGTGGATTTGCCGCCGCCCGACACGCCGGTGATGCAGGTGAACAGGCCGAGCGGGATTTCGGCCGTGACGTTTTTCAGATTGTTGCCGCGCGCGCCGACGACCTTCAGCTTGCGCGCAGGATCCGGCTTGCGCCGCGTGCGTGGCACGTCCACCGATTTGCGTCCTGTGAGATAATCGCCGGTCAGCGAATTCGGGTCGGCCATGATCTGCGCGGGCGTTCCCGACGAGACGATCTTGCCGCCATGGATGCCGGCACCGGGGCCGACGTCGACAACATGATCGGCTGCAAGGATCGCGTCCTCATCATGTTCGACGACGATCACGGTGTTGCCGAGGTCGCGCAGGCGGCGCAGCGTGTCGAGCAGGCGCGCATTGTCGCGCTGGTGCAGGCCGATGGAGGGCTCGTCCAGCACATAGAGCACGCCGGTCAGTCCCGAACCGATCTGTGAGGCCAGTCGAATGCGCTGGCTCTCGCCGCCCGACAGGGTGCCGGATGCGCGCGACAGGGTGAGATAGTCGAGACCGACATCGACGAGAAAGTTCAGCCGGTCGCGGATTTCCTTCAGGATACGCCCGGCGATTTCATTGCGCTTCCTGTCGAGCGCCTTCGGCATGGCCTCGAACCACAGCGCCGCCTCGCGCACGGACATTTCCGATGCATGACCGATGTGACGGTCGGCGATTTTCACCGCCAGCGCCTCGGGCTTCAGCCGGTAGCCCGCGCAGGCCTTGCAGGGCGTGGCTGACATGAAGCGCGAAATTTCCTCGCGCGCCCATTCGCTTTCAGTCTCGAGATAGCGCCGTTCCAGATTGCGCACGACGCCTTCGAAGGGCTTTGACACATCATAGGCGCGCAGGCCGTCATCATAGGAGAATTTGATCTTCTCGTCGCCCGAGCCGAACAGGATCGCATCCTGCGCCTTTTGCGGCAGCTTTTCGAAAGCCGTTTCGAGACGGAACCTGTAGTGACGGCCCAAAGATTCCAGCGTCTGCGCATAATAGGGCGAGGTGGATTTTGCCCAGGGCGCGATGGCCCCCTTGCGCAGCGTGATGGCGGGATCTGGCACGACGAGGTCTGCGTCGACCGCCTGTTCGGCGCCCAGCCCTGAACAGACCGGGCAGGCGCCGAAGGGATTGTTGAAGGAGAACAGGCGGGGCTCGATCTCCGCAATGGTGAAGCCCGACACCGGGCAGGCGAATTTTGAGGAGAAGACGATACGCTTGGGTTCGCCGTTCTTGTCCTTCTCATCCGCATATTCGACAATGGCGATGCCGTCGGCGAGCTCGAGCGCGGTCTCGAGTGAATCGGCGAGGCGTGCGGCAATGTCGCCGCGCACGACGATGCGGTCCACCACCACGTCGATGTCGTGCTTCAACTTCTTGTCGAGCGTCGGGGCGTCGCCGATTTCATAATAGGTGCCGTCGATCTTCAGGCGCTGGAATCCGCGCTTCATGTAATCGGCGATTTCCTTGCGGTATTCGCCCTTGCGGCCGCGCACGGCGGGCGCCAGCAGAAAGAGCCGCGACTTTTCCGGCAACGCCAGAATGCGGTCGACCATCTGGCTGACGGTCTGGCTTTCAATCGGCAGGCCGGTGGCGGGCGAATAGGGAATGCCCACGCGCGCCCACAGCAGGCGCATGTAATCGTGAATCTCCGTCACCGTGCCGACGGTGGAGCGCGGGTTTTTCGACGTCGTCTTCTGCTCGATGGAAATGGCCGGCGACAGGCCGTCGATCTGGTCGACGTCGGGCTTTTGCATCATCTCCAGGAACTGGCGCGCATAGGCGGAGAGCGATTCCACATAGCGACGCTGGCCCTCGGCATAGATCGTGTCGAAGGCGAGGGAGGATTTGCCCGAGCCCGACAGGCCCGTGAACACCACCAGCTTGTCGCGCGGGATGACGAGATCGACGTTTTTCAGATTGTGCTCGCGGGCGCCGCGCACCGAAATCACCCTGCCGTCGCGGACCTCCCTGTCGAGTGCCTTGCGGTCGAAGTCCTGCTCGAACAGCGCATCGGCGGAGCGGACCGGGTCAGTCTTCGTCTTGGGGCTGCGGGCCATGATCTCTCTGCTTCGTCGGTTGCGCGATGGCGCGGCTGTTGCGGTTACGCTGCAAAACGCACGCCGGTTCGGCCCGGCACCCACCCGCGCCGGGTTTTTCTCGCCGGCCATCCCGGATCGGCCTGAGATAGCCTCTCGGGGTTCCGATTGCGATCCTTTCGCGCGGATCAAATCGCCACAGGCGTTCGCTTGCAAGCGAGCGAGCGGCCTGCTAGGAACATATCAGGAACGAACCATCGGGTCCATCGTCGCCTTGCAGGTGTCTAACTGTGGAAAGCGCCGTTTAGACACGCAAGGTGGCGCGCATCGCCGGGTTCGAGCGTTTAGGGTGGACGGGATATGGGGCGCGCACTGGCGTGGCCCTTTGCGAGACTTCAGGAGAGCCACATGTCTGGCAGCGTGAACAAAGTCATTCTCATCGGCAATTGCGGCCGTGACCCGGAAGTGCGCCGCACGGCCAATGGCGATCCCATCGTCAGCTTTTCCATCGCCACCTCCGAAAGCTGGCGCGACAAGGCCACCGGGGAGAAGAAGGAAAAGACTGAGTGGCATAACATCACCATCTTCAACGAGGCGCTGGGCAAGATTGCCGAGCACTATGTGAAGAAGGGCACCAAGCTCTATATCGAAGGCCAGCTGGCGACCCGCGAATATACCGACAAGGACGGCAACCAGCGCAAGGCGACCGACGTGGTCCTCAACCGGTTCCGTGGCGAGCTCACGCTGCTTGACAGTCGCAGCGGCGGTCGCGAGGGCGGCGAGGAGCGCAGCTTTGCCGGCGGCGGCGGTGGCGAACGCCAGTCCTTCGGCCGGTCCGCGCCGATGGAAACCCGCCCGGCGCCGGCAGGCGGCGGTGGCGGCGGCCGCACCTCGGCGGCGATCGACGACGACATTCCCTTCTAGGCGCTGCTGGACGCGAGGGACTTGGCGCAGGTCCGATCTCATGGTAGCATTTTGCTACCTTAGGGAGATGAACATGGCCGGTTTCTCATCCGTCAAGCTCACCGCGGATTTTGTGGACGAGGCGCGCTCCGAGGCGCGCCAGCTCCATCGCTCCGTCGCGGGACAGATCGAATATTGGGCGCGTCTGGGCCGTGCGGCGGAAGCCGTGATGCCCATCGCCAAGGTCCGCGAGGCGCTCGCCAGCGGCGTCAAGTTCGACGACCTTTCGGCTGAAGCCAAGGACACGCTTCTCTATGACCTCGCCGCCAATGCCGGCGTGCCGACGCCGGAATCCGAAGCCTTCTTCGCCGAGCGGCGTGAAAAGGGTCTGGGCGTCGGAATGGTTGACGGCAAGTTGATGCGCGCCTTGCCGGGCGGCAAGATGGAAGAGATCAAGTCGTCCCGGAAGGATTGACGCCTTCCGGTTACCGCCGAACTCTACGGCGGCCCACTCGCCTGAGCCCCGCCGCTCACAGGCCCGCATTCTTCAAGAATGCCGCGACGCTCGGTTTCCAACTGTCCATGTCTTTCGTGAAGGCCAGGTGGCCATCGTCCCCGGACGGGGGCAGGGTCACAAAGGTGCCCTTGCCGCCTTTGGCGGTGAATTGCGCGAACCATTGCTTGGGATGATCGGCACCCCAATAGCGGTCGTTGGGCGCGTAGAGCCAGAGCGTGGGAATGCGGCTGCGCGCACCATAGGCGGCAAAGGTCGCGCCGATGCGGTCCGGCTGGCAGGGGGCACCGGTCCTTTTCACGGGGTCGCCGCCCGCGCCGCCCGCAAAGTTCACGGCGGCCTTGACGCCATGCAGCGAGGCTGCGGAGGCTGCTATGGTTGTGAAGCCACCGACCGAGGATCCGAGCACGGCTCCGCGCGCGGCGTCGACAAAATCCTGTCGCTGCGCATATGTCACGGCGGCTGCGACTTGTGCCACGGCGGGCACCAGCGAGCTGGCATAATCCTTCGTATTGCAGGCACCGGAACTCTCGACATCCGGGCCGCCGGTCACGCCATAGCCGATGCGTGTCGGGAGGAAGATGGCATAGCCCTGCTGGACGAAATAGCGCGCCTGATCGCGAAACACCGCCCGCCCGTATTTGGCCCTTGCTTCCGCCGTTGGCGCGCGGCCGTGGTTGAGGATCAGAAAGGGGCTTTTCTTGCGCGCATTGTCACGGACGATCGTCAGCGTGATGTCCCGGGAGACAGGCTGGCCGTCGTGCAGGACCCGGACCGGGAGTTTCACGACGGTTTCGACAATCTCGGCTTCGGCGCGCGGCGCGCTGGCGAGGAGGGCGAACAGGAGCGCAGCGGGGCGCGAGAGGTGAAAAAAAACGTGCATGGGCGAAAAACCTGACAGCAATACAGCGTCAGCCTAGCAGGGCGAATCAGCTGTGCCAATGCTCGCTTGGACACCCGCGCCGCCCGTCCGTGCACCGCAATTCCGGCAGGCTGGCTCAACGCGCTGCAAGTCACTGATTTCAAATGATCTCAGGGCGGCAGCGCGGAGCCGCTGCGCTGGCTTTCGTCGCGGGAATCGTTTACAACACAGGCACATTCGCGAAACATTGAGGAAGTGCCTCTTTTGGCCGACGAAAAAGACAAGTCCGCCCCGGCGACCGGCTCGGACATCCGCCCCGTTTCCATCACCGACGAGATGAAGCGCAGCTATCTCGATTATGCGATGAGCGTGATCGTCAGCCGCGCCTTGCCCGACGTGCGCGACGGGCTGAAGCCGGTCCACCGGCGCATCCTCTATTCGATGTATGAAAACGGCCATACGCCGGACAAGTCCTACGTCAAGTCGGCGCGCATCGTCGGTGACGTGATGGGCAAATACCATCCGCATGGCGACAGCGCGATTTATGACGCGCTCGTGCGCATGGCGCAGCCTTTCTCCATGCGGGTGCCGCTGGTCGACGGGCAGGGCAATTTCGGCTCCGTCGATGGCGATCCGGCCGCGGCCATGCGCTACACGGAATCGCGCCTCGCCAAGTCCGCCATGCCGCTGCTGCAGGACATCGAGCAGGACACGGTCAACTTCCGCGACAATTACGACGGCAAGGAGAGCGAACCGACCGTCCTGCCGGCGCGCTATCCGAATCTGCTCATCAATGGTGCCGGCGGCATTGCTGTGGGCATGGCGACCAATATTCCGCCGCATAATCTCGGCGAGGTCATCGACGGCGTGCTGGCGATGATGGAGCGCCCGGAAATCTCTGTCGAGGATCTGATGCAGATCATCCAGGGGCCGGATTATCCGACGGGTGGAACAATCCTCGGCCGCAGCGGGATTCGGCAAGCCTATCTCACCGGGCGCGGCTCGGTTGTGACGCGCGCCAAGACCAGGATCGAACAGGTCCGCAAGGATCGTGATGCGATCATCGTTACGGAGATCCCCTATCAGGTCAACAAGTCGACGCTGATCGAGCGCATCGCCGAATTGGTGCGCGACAAGAAGGTCGAAGGCATTTCCGACCTGCGCGACGAATCCGATCGCGACGGCATGCGCATTGTCATCGAGATCAAGCGCGATGCCGTGCCCGATGTCGTGCTGAACCAGCTCTACCGCTTCACGGCGATGCAGCAGTCTTTCGGCTGCAACATGATCGCGCTGAATGGCGGGCGTCCGCAGATGCTGAACCTGCGCGACTTCCTGACCTGCTTCCTCGACTTCCGGGAAGAGGTCGTCACGCGTCGCACGAAATATCTGCTCAACAAGGCGCGCGATGGCGCGCATGTGCAGGTCGGTCTGGCCATTGCAGTGGCCAATATTGATGAGGTCATTCGCCTCATCCGCACGTCGCCTGACGCCGCCACGGCGCGCGAACACCTCATGGCGCGCGACTGGCCGGCCAATGATATGGCACCGCTGATCGCGCTTATTGCCGATCCGCGCCACAAGCTGAACGATGACGGTTCCTATCGCCTGTCGGAAACCCAGGCGCGCGCCATCCTCGACCTGCGCCTGCAGCGGCTCACGGCGCTGGGCCGCGACGAGATTGCGGAAGCCCTGAACAAGCTGGCCATCGAAATTGCAGATTATCTCGACATCCTGCGCTCGCGCGCCCGCGTCTTCACGATCATCCGCGACGAACTCATTGCGGTGCGGGTCGCTTTCGCGACTCCGCGGCGCACGGAAATTGGCGAGAATGACGCCGATTTCGACGATGAGGACCTGATCCAGCACGAGGATATGGTCATCACGGTCTCGCATGCGGGCTATATCAAGCGCGTGCCGCTCTCGACCTATCGCGCGCAGCGTCGCGGCGGCAAGGGCCGTTCGGGCATGCAGACCCGCGACGAGGATTTCGTGGCGCGCCTGTTTGTCGCCAGCACGCATCAGCCGGTCCTGTTCTTCTCGTCGAAGGGGCAGGTCTATAAGGAAAAGGTCTGGCGGCTGCCGCTGGCTGCGCCGCAGGCGCGCGGCAAGGCGCTCGTCAACATGCTGCCGCTCGAACAGGGCGAGCGCATCACCACGATCATGCCCTTGCCCGAGGATGAAAAGGCCTGGGAAAATCTCGACGTGATGTTTGCCACCACGCGGGGCACCGTGCGGCGTAACAAGCTGTCGGATTTCTCACAGGTCAACCGCGCCGGCAAGATTGCCATGAAGCTCGATGAGGGCGAGGGCATTGTTGATGTGCAGCTTTGCTCGGACCAGAATGATGTGCTGCTGACGACGGTGCGCGGCCAGTGCATCCGGTTCCAGGTTGGCGATGTGCGCGTCTTCAAGGGCCGCGATTCCATGGGCGTGCGCGGCGTCAATCTCGCTGAGGGCGACAGCGTCATCTCGCTGGCGATCCTGCGCCATATTGATGTGTCAGGCGACGAGCGCGTCGCCTATCTGCGCATGCGCCGCGCCATGGCCGGCGAGACCGGCGTGGAAGAGGGTGTCGAGGCGACGGACGCCGAAGAGGCGAGCGGGGCCGAGGAGGTCACCGGCAATCTGTCGCTGTCGCAGGACCGCTATGTCGAAATGTCGGTGAATGAGGAGGTGATCCTCACCATCACCGCCAATGGCTATGGCAAGCGGACATCGGCCTATGAATATCGCGTGACCGGTCGCGGCGGCAAAGGCATCACCGCGATGGCGATCACGGCGCGCAACGGCGATCTGGTGGCGTCCTTCCCGGTCGGTCACAATGACGGGATCATGCTGGTCACCAATGGCGGCCAGTTGATCCGCTGCCCGGTCGAGGGCATTCGTGTTGCGGGCCGCTCCACGCAGGGTGTGACCGTCTTCAAGACGGCGTCCGACGAGCGCGTTGTCTCGGTCGAGCGCATCGGCGAGGATGATGCCGGCAGTGGCGATACCGGCGAGGCTGGAGACACTGGCGATGCCGGTGGGTCGGAGATTACGCAGGACTGAGGTAGCGGAACTTTCGGGGCGCGCGCGTACCAGCCGCCCCGACAGGTGAAAGAGGGCAGGGCTCATGGCGCGGATCGGCTTCTACACCGGCTCCTTCGATCCGTTGACCAACGGCCACATGGATGTGCTGCGCTCGGCCGCCGCCGTTTGCGACAGGATCGTGGTCGGCATTGGTGTGCATCCGGGCAAGGCGCCCCTGTTCACGCCTGCGCAGCGCGAGGCGCTGATCCGGACCTGCACAAGGGATCTGGGCGTCGAGATTGATGTCGTGACCTTCGATGGCCTGGCTGTGGAAGCCGCGAAACTGGCGGGCGCTTCCCTCATCCTGCGCGGCCTGCGGGACGGGACCGATTTTGACTATGAAATGCAGATGACCGGGATGAACGCCACAATGGCGCCCAGTCTGCGGACTATCTTTTTGCCTGCTTCGCCGCCGGTGCGTCACATCACCGCCACGCTTGTGCGGCAAATCGCAGCGTTGCATGGCGATGTCTCCGCCTTCGTGCCGCCCGAGGTTGTGGCGGCGCTGAAGGTGAAGTTCTCGTCCTGATTTCCTGATCCTGACCCTGGAGTCCACATGACCATCGACCGCCGTTCCCTCATGCTCGGTCTGCCGCTCGTTGCCGCCGCCGGCACCGCGCTGGCCCAGACCGGCAACAAGGACACGCTCTATCTTGATCTCAAGGACGGCCGCGTTGTCATCCGTCTGCGTCCGGATCTTGCGCCCAAGCATGTCGCGCAGATCAAGGCGCTCGCCAAACAGGGTTTTTACGATGGTATCGTGTTCCATCGTGTGATCGAGGGCTTCATGGCCCAGACGGGTGACCCGACCGGGACCGGCACGGGTGGGTCCAAGCTCCCCAATATTCCGGCTGAGTTTTCGCAGACGCCGTTCCGCCGCGGGACGCTGGGTATGGCGCGTTCGCAATTGCCCAACAGCGCCAATTCGCAGTTCTTCATCTGCTTCAAGGAATCGTCATTCCTGAATGGCCAGTACACGGTGTTTGGCGAAGTGCTCTCGGGCATGGAATTTGTCGACAAGATCAAGCGCGGCGAACCGCCGGTGAATCCCGACAAGATCGTCAAGATGATTGTGGTGGAATAATCGTCCGGGTCGCGTTTGCCCTCTCCCGCG
>CAIWVR010000479.1 GCA_903916165.1 uncultured Hyphomicrobiales bacterium
AACTTGCTTGGATTGGCAGCATGAACTCAACCTCCACAATCTGCGCCTTCTCGGGCAAGGCTCGCGAACTGAAGGGTAATGAGGTCCTGAGGGAAGAAATTCTGTTGGGGGCCACCACTGGTTCGGTGACAATTATTCCGCTTCTTCTCAACAACCTCGCCGGAACGAAATTTAAGGTGGTTCAGGGCTATCCCTCCACCTCAAATGTTCAGCTTGCGATGGAAAATGGAGAGGTCAATGGACTGTGCGGATGGTCGTGGGATGGCGCCCGCGTCAATGCGAAAAGCATGATAGATCGTGGCATTGCAAAAGTGGCGCTCGACATTGCGGTCACCCGGCACGAAGAACTGAAGGCTATGAATGTTCCCTTCCTCATGGATTTTTTGCCTGACGGCGAGAACAAGGACATCACCAAGATGATCTTGAGCCCTCAAGAATATAGCCGGCCATTTGCTTTTCCCCCCGGGCTTCCTGCTGATCGTTTGACCGCCGTCAGGCAGGCTTTCGCTAAGATGATGCGCGACCCGGACGTCAAGTTGGAGGCAGAGACTCTTGGCCTTGAGCTTCGCTACCTCGATGCAGATGGCATTCAGAAGCTTCTCAAAGAAACCTTTGATGTCCCTGAGGCGCTCTTGAAGCGAGCCGCGGTTGAGCTCGAAAAGGCGGGCTTCAAGGAGTGAGAACGAACGTGAGGCTCGTTCAATCCGATGGAGCTTTATCGGACACGCCATTGTGGAGCCGTCGTTCAAGCTCAAGCCGGTGCACTCAGAGAGGGGTCTTGACGATGGTGCCATCCGTCCTGACATACCAACGCTCGGTTTTCAGTGGCTTGTCTTCGAACCTGTCGAGCATCCAGTCCGAGACGAGAGTTGGCGGATAGGGGCCAAGGTTAGCCGAGGGGACAAAGCCCACTGCATGTCGTGATTCCTGGTAGACGACATAACGCTTCGGGCTTTTGATCGTCGTGAGCGTTTGATCGACATGCTGAAGCGGACATAATTCTTCCGCTTCGCCAGCCACGCACAGATATGGAATTGTCATGTGCTCAGTATGGCCGACCAGGGAAAGGCTCTTGGCGAATTGATCGAAGGCGGCTTCCTCAGTGTAGTCCGTCATATACATCATGCGCTTCTTGTAGGTTGGTGATGATGTTTCGAGAAGCGTTTGAAAACCTGGTTCAAGACATGTCGCGGAGACGGCGCAGGCCTTGAGCCGCGGTTGATGGGATGCGATGAGCGTTGCCGTGAAAGAGCCGAAGCTGTTTCCAAAAAGACCGATCTTGGAAATATCAATTTCCGGGCGCTTCATGATCCAATCAATCATGGCGGAGCCTGCTTCGAGAAAATTATCAACTGACACTTTGGTGCCAAGGAGCAGGGCTTCTGCTTGTCCGGGGCCGTCGACGGCCAGAACTGCGACATTGCGCGAAAGCCAACGATCGTTGGAAAGGGATACGAACAGCTCCTTGAATGTATCCATGCCAGGAAGTGAGATGACCACCGGCACCTTCTTGCCGTCGTAATTTGGGGGAAGGTGCAGCCATCCCGGCAGTTGCTTGCCCTGAAATGGAATCCAGACCTCGTCAATTTGATGGTCGGCAAGCTTGCTATAGGCCATGTAACACTCACGACGCTTCTTGTTCAGCGCCAAGACATCATCGTTCGTGAAATGATGCGGCCAGATTGCAGCACCCCAATGAATGGCGGCCATGTAGAAATT
Source organism: uncultured Hyphomicrobiales bacterium (assembly GCA_903916165.1). Classification (GTDB taxonomy): domain Bacteria; phylum Pseudomonadota; class Alphaproteobacteria; order Rhizobiales; family Beijerinckiaceae; genus Terripilifer. The sequence goes on from CAIWVR010000479.1 coordinate 1,720, forward strand.
ATCGCGCGCGGTTACAAGGTGACCTTCGTCGAACGCAACCTGCGCCTTTCTTTGACGGCGGGCTGCTATGGCCTCAAAGGCTGGTCCAAAGTCTGCGAATTTCCGAACCTTCTGACGGATCAGTTCGAAATCAGAATTCGACTCGATGCCGCAGGCGCTGTTGAAATAGCGGGAGCGAGGCTGGTCCCAATCAATGCCATTGGCGGAAATAACATTGTCGAGAAGCCATCTTTGTTCGGTCCAACGCCGAACCTCAGCCCCGTCAAAAAATGCGTGCGAACCAGTCATCGAAGGCGTCTCCATGGCGTTGGACCTTCAGTTTATCCAGTGATTGCGTCATTGTCATTTGATGCGAGGTTTTTTTCCTGCACGTATGGATCTGGTGCCCAAGACTGACCTTGACCCTGAAAAACGTCTCCCAGGGCTGATTGTGTATGATCAGCTCCGGGGGCATGGCAGTCGAGACTGGTTTGGGTGAGATCTGCGCTTGAGGACAAGCAGGAGGCGCTTTGTCTTCGGCGAGGCGGGCAGCCGATTGGCACCATGGCGCGGGGTCTGGGGAGTTCAGATCAGACGTTTCACAATTGGGTGAAGGCGAGGCTGAGGGGCGACGGGCGGCGACCGGCAATCTAGGGCGCGCCAGCAATAATTCGCCCGAACTGGAACGGTAAAGGCAAAAGCTGCCACGAGCCCGCCGCCTTCCCCGCGACGGCTCATGAGGCGATCTGGACCTCTTGTTTAAGCGGTCATGGTAAAGTGGGATGTTAATTCTCTATTGAAGCTTGTGCATGCACCCGTCAATGTGGCGGCGTGCTTTCATGAAACTGATAAAGCAAGGACCCAGGAATGACGCTCTCTGAAGCTATTGAACAGCTGGTCTTGGCAAATCGCATCATTTCGCACGAGGGCATTCTCGACGCGTTCGGCCATGTCAGCGCGCGGCATCCGCACGACCCGGGCAAGTTCCTGTTATCGCGTTCGCTTGCTCCGTCTCTGGTTCGGCGGGAGGACATACTTGTGTTTGATCTCGAGTCTCGGCCGGTGGAGGATTACGACTGTTCTCTCTATGCGGAGCGGGTCATTCACGGCGAGATTTATAAGGCTCGCCCTGATGTTAACGGTGTGTGTCATCACCATGCCCCGTCTGTTCTCACTTTCGCAATCAGTCACCGCAAGCTCGAGCCAGTTTCGCAGATGGGAGCGGTGATTGGACATCATGTACCCTTGTGGGACAGCCAGGATGAATTCGGTGATACGAACCTGCTACTCGTAAAACCCGAGGAAGGACGTTCCCTCGCGAAAGCTCTTGATCAGAACTGGCTTGTGCTGATGCGACGCCATGGGGCGACGTGCGTCGGTCGCTCTATCCAGGAGATGACGTTTCGGACTATTTACTCTGCGGCCAATGCTGACCTCTTGCTGCGCGCCATGATGGTGGGTCGCGTAGAGACCTTAACACCAGGTGAAATAGACCGGGCTGGCGAAATCAAGCCCCTTGCTGTTGAGCGCGCGTGGGATTATTGGACGGATCGTCTTTGATGAATATATTTTGTGTCAGGCGGAATATATCTTCGATATGGTGACGCATATGGTTTCGCCGAGAGCGCGTTGACATTCATCCTGTCCAAATGTCCGCGCTGGCGGTTGAGCGCATAGACATGAAGGCACTCGGTGTTGGTTCCTAGCGCGTTGCGACGGGCGTGACGTGTTTGAGCTTCAGGAATAAGCCCTCG
>CAIWVR010000480.1 GCA_903916165.1 uncultured Hyphomicrobiales bacterium
ACGGACTGCTGGTCCCTACCAGCATCTTGCCCAGGCACGGTTGCGAACCATTGAGGAAGGCCTCCCGTTGCTGCGCGCAGCCAATACGGGAATGTCAGCTGTCATAGACCCTTACGGAAGGTATATCGGCACGCTGGAGCTAGGCGTCGAAGGTGTTCTCGATACGAGTTTGCCGCGGCAGGCCGCTGCCCCCCTGTTTGCAAGGGCACCGGTATTTGCGCCGCTGGGTCTCGTTTTCATCCTGACCGCGCTGTTGTTCTGGACGCGCCGACGAACAGCCTGACAACGCATGGTTTCATTTTTCGTGTCGGCAACCATTGCGTTATGCTGCGCAGACTGAAATAAATGTTGCAACGGCAGAGCTGAAGCTTGCGGAGCATGCAACCGCCGCCGGGACCTCGAACCCGGAGATTGCCTTTGGCAAAAGAACCAAACCCGATCGACCAGCATGTTGGAAGCAGAGTGCGGCTGCGCCGGGTGATGCTCGGCATGAGCCAGGAAAAACTCGGCAATGCGCTCGGTGTCACCTTCCAGCAGGTCCAGAAATACGAGAAGGGCACGAACCGGATCGGTGCGAGCCGCCTGCAGGCCATCTCGAAACTTCTCGACGCTCCGCCGTCCTATTTCTTCGAAGGAGCGCCTGCGGCCATGGTGGGGCCCAATCCCGGCCTCGAAAATGGTCTGCGACCCTATATCCCCGACATGGTGACAACGGCTGAAGGTCTTCAGCTCAATCGCGCATTTGCGAAGATCCGCGATCCGAAGGTGAGGCGGCGCATTGTGGACCTGGTTTTCCAGGTGGCGGAAAGCGAAGCACACTGGTCCACGGGCGAGCGCGAATCGACGCTTTGAGCGTTCGGTAAAAAGAACGAAACACCCAACATAGCTTGACCTGACGAACGCTCGATGCCAGAAAGCCGGGCTAGGATACGTCCCTGTCATGCAGCGTGGGATGTACCGGCTAATGTGTGTTTGCAAACGCGGAGACGAGCGTGGCCAGGCAAAATTATTTCTTCACGAGCGAATCGGTCTCTGAAGGCCATCCGGATAAAGTGTGCGACCGGATTTCTGACGAAGTCGTTGATCTGTTCTTCCGGGAAGGTGCCAAGGCCGGGATCGATCCCTATCAGATCCGTGTTGCTTGTGAGACGCTCGCGACGACCAATCGCGTCGTCATCGCCGGTGAAGTTCGTGGCCCCAAGCTGACCGAGGATACGATCATCCACGTGGCTCGCCAGGCGATCCGCGACATTGGTTACGAGCAGGACGGCTTCCATTGGGACCGCGCCAATATTGAAGTTCTGCTTCATTCCCAGTCCGCCGATATTGCGCAGGGCGTGGATGCCGGCAGCAACAAGGATGAGGGTGCCGGCGACCAGGGCATCATGTTCGGTTATGCCTGCCGCGAAACTCCGGAGCTGATGCCCGCGCCGATCTATTATGCGCACAAGATCCTTCATGTGCTGTCCGAGGCACGTCGCTCAGGTGCCGAGAAGCATCTCGGCCCCGACGCCAAGAGCCAGGTGACGATCCGCTATGAAAATGGCCTGCCGGTGGAAGCGACCCAGGTCGTCATTTCCCACCAGCACGTGAAGGAAGACCTCACGTCGGCGCAGGTTGCTGAAATCGTGCGCCCTTATGTGGAGACAGCACTCCCGGCGGGATGGGTCACAAAAAATACGGTCTGGCATATCAATCCGACGGGCAAGTTCTACATTGGTGGCCCGGATGGTGATTGTGGTCTGACGGGTCGCAAGATCATCGTCGACACCTACGGCGGCGCTGCGCCTCATGGCGGTGGTGCCTTCTCTGGCAAGGATCCCACCAAGGTGGATCGGTCCGCGGCCTATGCCGCCCGTTATCTCGCCAAGAATGTCGTGGCTGCCGGCCTTGCCGATCGCTGCACCCTGCAGCTGTCTTATGCGATCGGCGTCGCGCGTCCGCTGTCGATCTATGCCGATCTTCACGACACCGGCAAGGTCGACCCCGAGAAGCTCGAAAAGATCCTCATGGAAATCATGAGCCTGACGCCGCGCGGCATCCGCGAGCATCTCAAGCTCAATCGTCCGATCTATGCGCGGACGTCTGCCTATGGCCACTTTGGCCGGGCACCTGATGCGGACGGGGGCTTCTCGTGGGAAAAGACCGATCTTGTTGATGAGTTGAAACGCGCATTCGCTTAATCAGACGCGGGTCCATTCATGTCCGATCAATCGTCTGTCGGAGAGCCCGGGCCCTTTGCCCGGACGCTTTATGGGCGGCGCAAAGGCAAGAAGCTTCGTCTGCATCAGGCCGAACTTCTTGCCTCTGTCTTGCCGATCCTCGCCATCGATTCATCGAGGACGATCGAAGATCCCGCCAGTCTTTTCGACTTTGTGCCCAAGGGGGTCCGGATCGAGATCGGCTTTGGCGGTGCCGAACATCTCGTACACGAGGCCGCAAGGCACCCGGAGATCGGCTATATCGGTTGCGAACCCTTCGTGAATGGTGTCGCCAAATTGCTTGCGCAGATTGAGGATCGCCAGATCGTCAACGTCCGTGCGCATCACGGTGACGCGCGCGAAATCCTGCTGCAACTGCCTGAAGGTTCGATTGACCGCGTCGACGTTCTCTACCCTGATCCCTGGCCGAAGTGGCGGCAGCGCAAGCGGCGTTTTCTGTCATCAGGGAATATTGCAGAGATCGGGCGTGTCCTCAGGACGGGCGGTGTGCTGCGGTTTGCGACAGACATTGATGATTATGCAGGCTGGGTCCTGTCGCGCCTGATCCGTGCGCCGGGTTGGTCCTGGGATGAAGGCCAATTGGAAGGGCGAACCTGGACTGAAGCCTGGTCCGATTGGCCCGGCACGCGTTACGAGGCGAAAGCCTTTCGCGAGGGACGCAGTCCTGTCTACCTCACATTCACCAGGACGGCCTGATCGGGCTCGACGCCGAATCGGTGCAAGGATGCGCCATGCACATGCAGCCAGGCTTCCGCGCGTTCGGTCTGCGGTGCAAGCTTGCGAGTCACCGCCCAGAAATCGTCGGAGTGGTTCATGTGCACGAGATGGGCGACTTCATGTGCTGCCAGATAATCGAGGACATGTTCGGGTGTCATGATCAGGCGCCAGGAGAAATTGAGCGCGCCCGTTGCGGAGCATGAACCCCAACGACTTGTCGTGTCGCGCACGGTGATCCGACGCGCAGAAAATCCAAGTGAATCCGTATGTTTTCGGACCGCGGATGCAAGATCCTTTCTTGCTTCCTTTTTGAGGAAATCGTGGATGCGTCGCGACAGGTGGCCTTCATCGCAGCAGACGATCAGCTTGCGCGCGCCACTTTCCCCGCCGATCAGTTCGACGCGACCACGCAATTCGTTGCGGTGAATGATCTCGTGTTCAATGCCGCGGACCGGGATGATGGCGCCGGCGCGGAAAGGCACGGCGACCGGCAACCGGTGCAGACGTGTCGCGATCCAGGCAGCATGACGTTGCGCAAAATCCTGCGCTGCCGTCAGCGATCCTTTTTTTGGCATGGTGATGACAACATCGCGCGTCGCATTCCGCACGCGCAGCGTGTAGCGGCGTGCGCCGGTCACGCGTCTCAGGGAGACACGATAAACAGCACCGTCATGCGCAACATCAAGATGATCTTGCGCATGAGTGCCGGAGGATATGTCTCGTCGGAAAAGGCGCAGCATCGAGCATGAGTCTAACTGATTCTTGGTGCCTTGCGCTACACCGCCGTGGCGGCTTTCAGTCGTTTGAGGCGGCGAGTTTCAGTCGGGCCGGTTTCGCACGCTTCGTGGTGCTGCTTGCCTGATGTTCCAGCGTCGCAATGAAGTCGCGTATGCGGGGCGCAATTTCTGAACGGTAACGCGAACCATTGAAGACGCCATAATGCCCGACGCCGTTCTGGAGATAGTGCACCTTGCGTGAGTCAGGAATGTTGATGCACAGATCTTGGGCCGCATAGGTCTGGCCCACGCCGGAAATGTCGTCCTTTTCACCTTCCACCGTCATCAGTCCGGTGCGCCGGATGGCCGTCAGGTCGATCAGCTTGTCACGATGTTTCATCTCGCCCTTGGGCAGGGTGTGATGGACGAAAACATTGTCGATGGTTTGCAGATAATATTCAGCCGACAGGTCCATGACCGCCATATATTCATCGTAAAAGTCGCGATGCTTCTCAGCTGAATCGCCGTCTCCTGCCACGAGGTGCTTGAACATCTCCAGATGCGCGTTGACATGCCGGTCCATATTCATCGCCATGAAGCCGGAAAGCTGCAGAAAGCCGGGGTAAACGGAGCGACCGAAACCCGGGTAGGGAAATGGCACGTTGAAGATGCAGTTCTTGCGGAACCAGTCGGGCCCGCGTTCCTGCGCCAATGTATTGACAGCGGTCGGGCTGCGCCGCGTATCGATCGGGCCGCCCATCAATGTCATGGATGCCGGAACATGGGGATAACCTTCCGCTTCCATGCGCGCGATGGCGGCGATCAGCGGCACGGACGGTTGGCAGACACCCAGCGTATGCAGGCCCGCGCCCTCGATGTCGCGGCCCAGAACCTGAGACATCGAAATCAGATAATCGATGTAGTCGTCGAGGTCGAAGCTGCCGGCCGTCAGCGGCACCATGCGCGCGTCGGCCCAATCCGTCATGTAGACATCGTAATGGGGCAGAAACGCTTCGACGGTGCCACGCAGCAGCGTCGCGTAATGACCCGAAAGGGGAGCAACAATCAGCAGCCTGGGTTGCGGCCGGTTGAGGTGCGTGGTGGCACGCGCAAAATGAATCAGTCGGCAGAACGGCCTCTCCCAGACGATGTTCTCTGTGATGGCGACGCGTTCGCCATTGATGCTCGTGGTTTCGAACCCGAACGTCGGCTTGCCGTAGCGGCGGGTCAGCCGCTCGAACAATTCCGCCGAGGCCGCGACGTTCTTGCCGGCGGCCGTATGCGTCCACGGATTCATGGGATTCTGGAAGATCAACTTGGCGGCATCTGACGCTGCCCGGGCCGGGACCAGGGCCGCATGGGCCATCTCATACATGTGATAAGAAAAGCGATTCATGGGGAGCCCGTCCGCGATTTTAAGAGTGGGGGCGCAAAGCCCTGAACGCGAAGTGGTTCAGGCTCAAGATGGCGCACTGCAACATAAGCGGGTGCCCGGTGCAAGTGGTCTGAGGACGCAGGTGCGGCAAAAGCGGACACTGGCGCGCCGGGCTCCGGCGACCTAAGCTCGAAACATGCGTGATCTCGCCGAACTTGACCTGGGTGGCAGAGCCAGACGTCTCCGGGTCGACACAATCGTCAGACTGCGATGGCTGGCGGTGGCCGGACAATCGGCTGCGGTGCTGGCAACTCATTTCGGGCTGGGTTTCCCCTTGCCCCTTTCCCTTTGCTTCGTCGTGATTGCTGCCTCTGCCTGGCTCAACATCGGCCTGCGGATCCGCTTTCCAGCCAGTCATCGGCTGGATGACCGGGCGGCAATGCTGTTCCTCAGCTATGATATTCTACAATTATCCGGACTTCTCTATCTGACGGGCGGCTTGCAAAACCCGTTCGCAATGCTGTTTCTGGCTCCGGTCATGATTGCGGCCGTGTCCCTGACCGGCGCCGGCACGCTCATTCTGGGCGCGCTCGTGGTCGTGATGGCGAGCCTTCTCGCCTTTTTCCACTATCCGCTGCCTTGGGTCGCCGGCGAGCCATTGGCCCTGCCAATGCTCTACGTTTCGGGCATATGGCTCGCCATCGTCCTCGGCGCAGTCTTTATCGGCATTTATGCCGCACGCGTGGCAGACGAGGCGCGACGGCTGTCCGAGGCCTTGGTTGCCACGGAACTGGTGCTGGCGAGGGAACAGCATCTGACGCAACTGGATGGCCTTGCGGCCGCTGCCGCCCACGAACTCGGAACGCCGCTCGCCACCATCACGCTGGTGGTCAAGGACCTTGCAAAACTGCTGCCTGCCGAAGGGCTCCTGCGCGAGGACATAGACCTCCTCATGCAAGAGACGTTGCGGTGCAGAACCATTCTTGCCAAGCTCGCCTCACTGGGAAGCGAGAGCGCCGACATGCTGGACCGCATGACGATCTCCCATCTTGTCGAGGATGTGGTCCAGCCGCAGCGCGATTTTGGCGTCGAGGTCTGCATTGAGAAGTCCGGGACGGGCGATGAACCGGTCTGCAGACGCAACCCCGGAATCCTTTACGGTCTTGGCAATCTCGTCGAGAATGCCATCGACTTCGCTAGGGCCCGTATCCGCATCGCTTTGCATTGGGACGTGACGCTGGTCCGGATCACAATCGAGGATGATGGCCCGGGCTTTCGCCCCGAGGTTCTGGCGCGGCTGGGCGATCCCTATATCTCGACCAAAGGGCCTGAGCGCCGTGCGAAATCGGATGAGGGTGGTTTGGGCCTGGGCCTCTTTATCGCAAAAACACTTCTGGAACGGTCCGGTGCCCTGGTCGCTGTCGCCAATGCCAAGCCACCCTTAACGGGCGCACGCATTGTTGTTTCGTGGCCGCGCGCTAGTTTTGAGACAGTGAGCACAGAAGCGCCCGCAGTCACGAACCAGGGCGATGAGGCCTTGGCCATACAGGCCTACATTCACGGCAAGCCGAGGGTGAATTCATGATTGACGCGGTGAACACGACCAGCGATGCACCGGGCCTTGCGGACCCCCAAATCGAGATGACGCTCCTGCTGGTGGATGATGACCGGCCATTTCTCTCGCGGCTGACGCGCGCGATGGATGCCCGCGGGTTCCAGGTCACGGCAGCCGAATCCGTGGCGGAAGGCTTGGCGCAGATCAGGAAGTCGGCGCCAGCCTTCGCCGTGATCGACATGCGACTGCAGGATGGAAATGGTCTCGACGTGATTTCCGAACTGAAGGCGCTGCGCCCCGACGCCCGTGGCGTCATCCTGACGGGCTATGGCAATATAGCAACGGCCGTGACCGCGGTGAAGCTTGGTGCCTTCGACTATCTCGCCAAGCCTGCCGATGCCGACGAGATTTACAATGCGCTGATGGCGAT
>CAIWVR010000481.1 GCA_903916165.1 uncultured Hyphomicrobiales bacterium
GCCCAGCACCAGCGAGATTGACATGGCGCCCAGCCCGCAGATCAGGCTGTTGAGCGCGGCCTGCTGGATGCGCTTGTCGGTGAACAGCCAGCTGAAATTCGCCAGCGAGACGTGCGGCTCGTCGCCCACCCACAGAAGCAGCGAGCGCACCAGCCCCGCAAGGAACGGCCCGACGATCAGCAGCACACCGATGACGACGCCCAGCAAGGGCAGCGCGACCTGAAGTGTCAGTCTTTTCCTCGGGTCGCGCATGGCGTTGCGCCTCAGCTCTCGGCCGGCATGTCAGGATAATCGCGGGTGGGCGCGCGCGGCGGCTCGGCCCAGCGCGGCATCGCCAGACACCTTTTGAGCCAGGCGCTGATGCCCGGATAGGCCCCGTGCGGCAGGCCCGCTTCCGGCGAATTCAGCACATAGGGGAAACATGCAATATCAGCGATGGTGATGTGCGGGGCCGCCAGCCAGTCCTGCTGCGACAGGCGCCATTCCATCGTGTCCATCGCCATCTTTCCGAAGCGCTGGTACTGTGGAAGGTTCGTTGCGTCGCCGATCACCCAGCGGTCGCGCATGACGCCACGGCGCCCGTATTGCAGGCCGAAATGGATCTCGCAATGGGCCAGCGCGATCCAGTGCATCACCTCTGCCATGGCGGCAGCTTCGATGGGCAGCCAGTCGGTGCGGTTCATCTTGCGGGCGAGGTAGACCATGCAGGCAGTCGAATCCCAGAAGCGGTTCTCGCCATCCACGAGGACGGGCACCTGCCCGCGCGGGTTGATGTCAGCGATATAATCCTTCTTCTTGTGCTCCCAGGTGAGCAGGTCCATGTAGACCTTCTCATAAGGGATCTCGAGCTGTTCGAGCAGGATACGGACCTTCCAGGAATTCCCGGATTCGGCGCCTGTGTAGAGTTTCATCATCGGGGCCGCTCCTTACCAGCCGCGCTTTTCCTGCGTCAGCGAAGCAACCTTGTTCATCTCGCGCGCGATGTCGTCGACGATCTCGCCGTCCATTACCGGCAACGGCGGACGCGCCTGGCCGCAATCGCGCGCCATGAGTTTCGAGCCAACCTTCAGGCCCGCGACGCCATGTTCATCGAACAGGCGATACAGGAAAGCGGCGTCGACCTGCGCCTGATGGGCTTCAGGATAGCGCTCCTGCGCGCACAAATCGTAGAGACGTCGGATCAGCGCGGGGGCGATATTGGCAACCGGCGACAGCAGGCCGGTGGCGCCGGTCGCATGGGCGGAAATCATATATTCCGTGCCCGAGATCAGCTGGAAGTTGGACCCGATGCGCTTGGCCTCCGCAATGACCTCGATCATGAACTGCCAGTCCATGCTGACGTCGATCAGGCCCGCGATGAATGTGCTGCGACCCACCAGCGCCATGGCGACCGGCGTCTTGATCTTCACATTGTTCATCTCGTGCGGCGAATTGTACAGAAACAGCGGCAGCTCGCCCGCTTCCGCAATGGCCGCGAAATGCTCGACGAGCATGGCATCGGGCGGCGTCCAGTAATAGGGCACGCAGGCGATCATCGCCTTGGCGCCCGCAAGCCTGGCATGACGCGCCAGATCGCAGGCGATGCCGGTGCCGGCTTCGCTGACATTGGCGATGATGGGCGTGGTTCCCGCCGTGGCAATGGCTAATTCAAGCAGCTTCTTGCGCTCGTCGACCGGCAGGCTGACGCTTTCGCCAGCATGCGTCTGGATCGCCAGCGCATCAGCGCCAGCGGCGACATGAAAGCGGATCGACTTTTCGAAAGTCGCGAGATCGAGCTTGCCATCGATGAATGGCGTGAGCGGCGCATGGACGAGGCCGAATTGAAACTGTGTCACCTGTGTCACCCTCTTCCTTGGCCTTACCAGCCGTGGGGTTCGCTATCGAGAATGCCGAGTTCGGCAAGCGTCTTCTCGATGTGCTTGATGCGTTCGGGGCTGGCTGTGGGCAGCGGCGCGCGCGTCGGGCCGACGTTGCGTCCCATGATCTGCATGCCGCCCTTCAGCGACGACGGATATTGATCGCGAAACAGGTGCCAGAGCTGCGACAACTTGTATTGCAGCTCGCGTGCGCGCGCCCAATTGCCGCTCGCGCAATTGGCGTAAAGATCGTTGACGAGGTTCGGGCAAATCGCGCCAGCCGAGGAATAGGAGCCCGCGCCGCCGAGGCAGACGGAGGGCAGCAGATATTCAACGCCCGCAATCATCGCGAAGTCCGGCCGCATCGGCAGCGC
>CAIWVR010000482.1 GCA_903916165.1 uncultured Hyphomicrobiales bacterium
GACCGGAATGGTCGAGCGGTCCGCAAGCTGGGTGCGCAGCGAGGAGGCGAGCAGCTTGGCGATGTCACCGAATTCTTCCGATTCGGTCTCGAAAATATATTCGGAGACGCCGCCAGAGAAGGTGATGATGGTGGGTTTCAGCGTGCGGTCGAGCGGCTCGGTGAGGGACAGCTTGATGCCCATGTCGTCGAGTTCGGCCCCGACGATCTGGTCGACTGCGAGCTCTGCCAGCCGTGTGGCGATCTTCTTGCGTGTCATGGCGTTGGACAGCGAGCCGGGTGTCGTCGACAGGCCAAGCTCGTCTGCGACCAGTTGCGCGCTGTCATCCACGCGCGTCCAGCCGAATTTGCCGTCATGGGCGATGAGACGCCCGCCGACCGCGAAAGCCGCGACGGAGCGGATCTGCCCGCTCTCGATCATGGCGAGCTTGGTGGTGCCGCCGCCGATATCGACATGGAGCACGACAGCGTCCTGCGCCCTGGACAGCGCGACTGCGCCCGAGCCATGTGCGGCAAGCGTGCATTCAAGCTTGTGGCCGGCCGTGGCGCAGACGAATTTGCCGGCTTCCTCGGCGAAGACCTCGTCGATGGCGCGCGCATTCGAGCGCTTGATCGCCTCGCCCGTAAGGATGACCGCGCCGGTGTCGATGTCTTCGCGGCGCACATTGGCTTCGCGATAGCAGGCCCTGATAAATTCTTCGAGATGGGCTGCGTCGATCAGCCCGCTGGGCAGGAAGGGCGTCAGCATGATCGGCGAGCGCCAGACCACTTCGCGTCCGGTGACGACAAAGCGGGCAGACAGGCCCTGCGATTGGCGCTGCAACGTCACCTTGGCGAAGAGCAGATGCGATGTGGACGAACCGATGTCGATCCCGATCGTCTTCAGCTCGACGGATTCCTGCGCCCAGATCCAGGCTGCCATGGCGGCCTTGTCGTCCTCGGACATTGCGTTGTGGTCGTGATCCTCATCCATATCGTGCATTTTGACCTTCTTGGGAGGTGGGTCGATTGTCGGCGCGTACGCCGACCCTTCCATTTTTAGCGGGAGAGCGCGGAAAAGGGAAACTATTCGGCGGCGGTGGTCACGGGGGCACCGGAATGGGCCAGTTCCTCTTCAGTGACGCCCAACACCCGCCAGTCAGCGGTCTTGGGTACGACGCCCTCGAAGGACTTCAGCCGGTTCTGGGGGATGCGCGGCTCCAGGGTGCCGATGGCTGCGCCGCCCGCCAGCATGGCCCGTGCCGCCTCGACCATGAGGCGGCGGAACTCGACGATGGCGAGATCGCTCGCGCCCAGCCGGTCGAGGCTGCGGTCGGCGATTGGGCCCATCGTCTCCCACATGACGACATCCTGGTTCGGGATGCCGGGAATGCCGGTGAAATTCCCGAGCTTCATCGCCTTGCGGTCCTGCTTGTAATTGTTGGCGCGGGTGCGGGAATTGCGGAAAAATTTGTCGACGTCGATGCCAACCTGCGCATGCAGGAAGCGGCGCCATTCCTCGGTCGCGGGCACGGTCGCCGCATCGCCCCAGGCGATGAAATGGAAGGCGGTGTGCGTGTCGTCGCTCGGCACATGGACGATGGCGACATTGTAAAGGTTGTTCGACGGGATCAGCACCGTATAGGGCGCGATGAACAGGGTCGTGCGGATATAGTCATGCGTCTGCGGATTGGCGATCGGCCGGCGGATCGCTGCATAGCGGAACCCGAAGGAGGTACGCTGCACCTGCAGGCGCGGCGATGTGTCGGTCGAGGGCCGCAGCCAGTTCACGTCGGTCGCCGCGGCACCAGGAACGCGGGCCGGCACCATGTCGGACGAATGCAGCGAGGAGGAATGCGCCGAATCGATCGCGCCTTCGAGGATCTGCGCCCAGTTGCAGTCGACATGGATCTTGGCAATGGAAATGCGCGTGCCGGGATTGGGCTGGAACACGGGCGGCTGCCAGTCCGGCATGGCTTCGGCCGGACCCATCCAGAC
>CAIWVR010000483.1 GCA_903916165.1 uncultured Hyphomicrobiales bacterium
GTCGCATCCTGGACCTGGCCTTGCTACAAGCAGGGCTATTTTTCTCAGATGGGGATGCGGGACGTGGACAGCAAAGGACAGGGCGCAGCGGAGCGACTCGAGGCGGCGGGACGGCGTGAGGCTGTGCTGGCGCATCTGGTCGCCGCCGGCTTTCCGCGCACCGAGCCATCGGTCCTGCAGCCGGCCTCCGTCTTCCTCGACCAGGCGGGCGAGGACATTCGTGGCCGCATCTATCTGACCTCCGACGCCTCGGGTGCCGAATATTGCCTGCGGCCGGAATATACGATCCCGGTCTGCCGGGCCTATCTCGCCTCGCCCGCCGCCGGGCGCGCCGCCAACCATTCCTATCTTGGCCCCGTGTTTCGCTTCCGCGCCGGCAGCGCGTCCGAGTTTCTCCAGGCCGGGCTGGAAAGTTTCGGGCGCAGCGACCGCGATGCCGCCGATGCTGAAGTCATGACGCTGGCGCTGGAAGCCGCCGAAGGCGTGACGGGTCGGACCTATCATGTGCGCGTCGGCGACGCCGGCTTGTTCGCGCGCCTGCTCGATGTGCTCGACCTGCCGCCGTTCTGGATGCGCCGCATTCGTCGCGGCCACACTCTGGGCAAGCCGCTGTCTGTGATCCTTGATCGGGAGACGGGGACGTCCGCGGCTGATCATTCCGGTGTGCTCGCCGCGCTCGCAGGTGCCGACCGTGCTGGCGCGCGCGCGCTGGTGCAGGACTTGCTGTCGATTGCCGGCCTTTCCTCGGTCGGCGGGCGCTCGGCCAATGAAATCGCCGAACGCTATCTTGAACAGGCCGACGCCCAGGGGACCGCCGGTTTCTCGGACGAGAAGCGCGCGATTCTTGAAACCTTCCTGGGGATCAGCGGCGCGCCCGCCTCTGCGTCCCTGGCGCTGCGCAAGCTCGCCCAGGTGACAAGGCTCGATCTCGGTGAGGTGCTCGACGGTTTCGACTCGCGTCTCAATTTTATTGCGGCGCGCGGCTTCGACCTGTCGCGTGTCGCCTTCTCGGCCGGCTTTGCACGCAATCTCGATTATTACACCGGCTTCGTGTTCGAAGCCTATGATGCCGCCAGCGATGACCAGCGCCCTGTCGTCGGCGGCGGACGCTATGACCGCCTGATGCGCACGCTGGGCAGCGCGGATGACATTCCAGCCGTTGGGGCTGCGATCTGGTGCGATCGACTGGCCGGGGGAGACGCAAAATGACCACGGGAGCCCCCTTCGTCCTCGCGGTCCCGTCCAAGGGCCGCCTGCAGGAAAACGCCAATGCCTTTTTCGCACGGGCCGGACTTGATGTCGTGCGTGGCCGCGGCGTGCGCGATTATCGCGGCACGCTGGCGGGCATGGAAGGCGTCGAGATCGCCTTTCTGTCGGCTTCCGAAATCGTCAGCCAGCTCGCGGCCGGCACGGCGCATATGGGTGTCACCGGCGAAGACCTCGTGCGCGAGACCCTGCCCGATGCAGACGCCAAGGTTGAACTTCTGACGCCGCTCGGCTTCGGCAATGCCAATGTGATTGTTGCTGTGCCGCAGGCGTGGATCGACGTGCGCACGATGATCGATCTGGAAGATGTCGCAAGCGCCTATCGCACGCGGCGCGGCGAGCGCATGCGCGTCGCCACCAAATATGTCAATCTCACGCGGCGTTTTTTCGCGGAACAGGGCGTCACCGATTACCGGATTGTGGAAAGCCTCGGCGCCACCGAAGGCGCTCCCGCTGCAGGCCAGGCCGAACTCATCGTCGATATTACGACGACGGGCGCGACGCTGGCCGCCAATGCTTTGAAAGTGCTCGATGACGGCGTGATCTTGCGCTCGGAGGCCAATCTCGTCGCCTCGCTCACCGCCGACTGGAACGAGAAGATGCGCGCGATTGCCCGTGCCATTCTCGGCCGCATTTCGGCGGAAGAAGAAGCCCGGACCACGCGCGAAGTGCGTGCGCTCGTCTCCGGCGACCGGGCCAGGCTGGTGGCGCAGGTGAAAGAAGCCTTTGGCGCGCGCGCCATCTTTGGTGTGCAGAGGGATGCTCCGCTCTGCCTCGTCACGCCGAAGAAGAAAGTCGCCGCACTTGCCGACTGGCTGATTGTGCGCGGTGCCAAACATGTCACGGTGACGCAGATGGATTACGTCTTTCAGGCGCATAATGCACTCTATGAACGGCTCGTGTCGCGAATTGGCCGTGCTGTCATTGCGAGCGAAGCGAAGGACCCCGGTCCCGGGTCTGCGCCATAAGCGGGATTCCCGTGACTGGCGGCTGGTTCACGCGCGGCTTCTGGACTGGTTCGTGGCGTCCGCAATGACGGTCTGCGCGCTCGCCATGACGAGCCGCATGGTCTAGGCTCCACCTTGTTCCTCAGCGCGGATACCCCCATGCTCCTCATCATTGGCCTCGTCATTTTTCTCGGCGCGCATCTCGTGCCGACGTTTCCCGAGACCCGCGCGGCTCTGCGCATCAGGCTGGGCGAGAGTGGCTATAAGGGCCTGTTCAGCCTCGTCTCGCTGCTGGGCCTCTTGCTGATCGCCCTCGGCTTTGGCGAGGCGCGCATGGCATCATGGAACATGGTTCTGTGGTCGCCGCCGGTGTGGACAAAGCATATTGCTTTCGCCCTGATGCTGCCGGCCTTCATCCTGCTGGTGGCGACATATATTCCCTCGCACATCCGCGACCGCGCCAAGCACCCCATGCTGGCTGCGGTGAAACTCTGGGCGCTCGCGCATCTGATCGCCAATGGCGATCTGGCGGGCGTGGTGCTGTTTGGCAGCTTTCTGGCCTATGGCGTCTATGACCGCATTTCGGTGAAGCGTCGCGGCGCGCTCGGGCCGCTCGGTGCGCGACATGGCGGCGTTTTCAATGATGCGCTGGTCGTGCTCATCGGCCTCGTTCTCTTCGCCCTGATGTTGACCAAGGGCCATGCCTGGCTGATCGGCGTGCCGCTTCTGCGTATGTAGTCTCACGCACATCTGCGATGCGCGGCGCATGGCGTCGCGCTCAATCAGGACGATGTCCAAAGCCAGACCGACGGGCTGGGGTCGCCCTGGCACCCTTCGTCTGGACGATTGTGCCCGGCATGAGGCCCGCGCGGCCCCGGCCTTGGCCGTGGCGGGCGTCGGTTTCGATTTCATTGCCGTCTGATATGGCTCGGTTTATGAAACCTGTGTCGCATCCGGCCTGCAATCATGCATCATGGGGATCTGGCTCATGGATCTTGTCACCCACGCATTTGTGCCAGGTCTGGCGTCTCGCGGGCTGCTTGCGCTGCTGCCTGGTCTCGTCAGGGTGTGGCGCGGCCGCCGGGCACCCTCAGCCGCAATACAGGATGGCACATGAGCAAGGAATTGACCCCTGATCTGTGCGTCATCGGCGCGGGTGCCGGGGGACTGGCAGCCGCTTCCGGCGCAGCCGCACTGGGCGTGCCGGTCGTGCTGATCGAAAAAGGCATGATGGGCGGCGATTGCCTGAACCATGGCTGCGTGCCCTCCAAGGCGCTTCTTGCGGCGGCGCATGCCGCGCACCGCGCCCGCAACATGGGGCATCTGGGTGTGTCCGCCGCGGACGTCCATGTTGATTTCGCGCAAGTCATGACCCATGTGCGCGCCAGCATGGCGTCCATCGCACCCAACGCTTCAGAGGTGCGCTATCGCGCCATGGGTGTGCAGGTGATCCGCGCGCCGGCGCGCTTTGTCGCGCGTGCCAAGGTGGAGGCAGGCGGCTTCACGATCCGCGCCCGCCGCTTCATTGTCGCGACGGGATCGTCGCCCATCATGCCCCCCATTCCTGGCCTCGAACAGATACGCGTGCTCACCAATGAGAGCATTTTCACGCTCGATCGTCTTCCGGAGCATCTCGTCATCCTGGGCGCGGGCGCGGTGGGCACCGAACTGGCGCAGGCTTTCGTGCGGCTTGGCGCGCGCGTCACCCTGCTTGATCAGGGCCGTGCCCTGTCGCGCGAGGATGAGGAATTTGCTGACGTGATCGTCGCCGCTTTGCGCCGCGACGGCGTCGACTTGCGCGAGGAGGCGAAGGTGCTGCGCGCCGAGGCGCTGGCATCGGGTTTCCGGTTGCATCTCGACGGCGGCACCTCCATTGACGGCTCGCATCTTCTGGTGGCGGCAGGACGGCAGCCGAATGTCATGGGCCTTGGGCTCGAGACGGCCGGCGTTCGACGGCGCAAGGACGGTTCCCTCGTGGGCTCGAACCAGCGCACCTCGAACCGGCGCATCTATATCGTCGGTGACGCTGCTGGCGGGCCGCAATTCACCCCTGTCGCCATTGACCAGGCGGGCGTGGCCTTGCGCGCCACCCTGTTCCGTCTGCCGCCCCGCCCTGCGCCGGAGTGCCTGCCGCGGGCCCTGTTCACCGATCCGGAACTCGCGGCCTGCGGCCTCAGCGAGGCGGAGGCGCGCAAGTGCCATGGCGCGATCCGGGTGCTGCGCTGGCCGATCGCCGAGAATGACCGCGCCCGCACGCAGGGTGCGGTGACCGGACATGCCAAGCTCGTGGTGGGCCGCAACGGGCGCGTTCTCGGCGCGGCCATAGCCGGGCCGGGCGCGGGCGAATTGATCGGCCTGTGGCAGATCGCCGTTGTCTGTGGCTTTACCCTGCGCGACATGGCGGGACTTCATCTGCCCTATCCCACGCTGAATGAGGTCGGTACACGCGCGGCGGCGAGCGCCTTCGCCGCGGCGCTCCCCAGTTCATGGCTGCGTCGACTGCTGGGCCTTTTGCGTAAATTCGGCTAGTCTTCACCCATGCGTGACCATCGGCATGATGTGACCCAGCGGCCCGAGGCCCGCCCCGTTCCGAGACTGGGGCTCGCCGGGCGCGTGCTTCTGCTCGTCATCGGCTTCGTGATGCTGGCGGAAGTCACCATTTACGTGCCCTCAATCGCCAATTTCCGTGAGGCCTGGCTGCGCGACCGCCTCAGTGCGGCCTCGACCGCCGTGCTGCTGCTCGACGCGACGGCGGTGCAGGTGCCCGAGCGGCTCGTCATCGACGCCCTCGCCGCCGTGCGTGCCAAATCCATCGTGCTCAAGATGCAGGATTCGCGGCGCCTGCTGGCCGCGTCCGACCTGCCGCCCAGCATTGACGCGCGCTATGACATGCGCGAGGCCTCCTTCGTCGATGCGATTTCTGCCGCCTTCCGCACGCTGACGACACGGCGCAACCGCACCATTTCGGTGATTGGCCCGGCACCGATGAATGGCGAATACATCGAGATCACGCTGAGCGAAGCGCCCCTGCAAAAGGCGATGCTGATCTATTCACGCAACATCCTGCTGCTGTCGCTCGTCATCTCGCTGATCGTCGCAACGCTGGCAGCGATCTCGATCCACTGGCTCGTGCTGCGGCCTGTGCGTCGGCTGACGTCGAGCCTCATCTCATTTGGTGCCGCTCCCGAGGATGCCTCGCACGTCATCCGGCCGTCGGGCATGGGCCATGAGATCGGCCGTGCCGAAGAGGCGCTGGCGGACATGCAGCGCGCGCTGTCGCGTGAACTGAACGAGAAGAAGAACCTGGCGGCGCTCGGCCTCGCTGTCGCCAAGGTGAGCCACGACCTGCGCAACATGCTCGCCTCCGCGCAATTGCTGTCGGATCGTCTCGCGCTGTCGACAGATCCCGTGGCGCAGCGGCTTGCACCGAAACTCGTGGCAACACTCGACCGCGCCATTGCTTTCTGCCAGTCGACCCTGACCTACGGGCGCGCGGTGGAACGCGTGCCGGACATGCATGTGCTGCGCCTGCAGGCCGTGGTGGCCGAGGCCGCCGAAATTCTCA
>CAIWVR010000484.1 GCA_903916165.1 uncultured Hyphomicrobiales bacterium
ACAAAGGCGCTCAATTCGACATTGGAAAATTGAAGCAGCTTGATCGCCTGCAACAATTGCGGCGTCATCACCAGGGATTGTCCCTGACGTAACATCAGCTTCGTGGAAAGCGCCATTCGGGTACTGACTCAAACTAGGATCAAGCCGACATCCGTATCGGCCCGGATCTTGCATATAGCTGATTTGGAATGGAAAGGCTATGCACCCCGGGCAGGCCAGCAATGCCGCATGTGCGCTTGCAGGAGCGTAAGCTCCTCGGACGGCACTACATCCGGAAATCTTCACCGAGATAGAACCGTCTCACGTCCGGATTTGCAACAATTTCCTCGGGAGTCCCTTCGGTCAGGACATGTCCGGAATGGATGATATAGGCGCGGTCGATCAGCCCGAGCGTCTCGCGGACATTGTGGTCGGTGATCAGGACGCCGATACCACGCTGCGTGAGATGACGCACCAATTGCTGGATGTCGCCCACGGCAATCGGATCGATCCCGGCGAAAGGTTCATCGAGCAACATGAAACTCGGCTGGCCGGCAAGCGCACGGGCGATTTCGCAGCGCCGCCTTTCGCCACCCGACAGCGCAATGGACGGGGACTTGCGCAGGCGCTTGATGTCAAATTCCTCAAGCAGCGATTCCAGCTCATGTTCACGCCGGTCGCGACCGCGCACCGAAACTTCAAGCACGGCGCGAATATTGTCTTCGACATTGAGGCCGCGGAAAATCGAGGCCTCCTGCGGCAAATAACCGATGCCAAGCCGCGCACGCCGATACATCGGCAGCTGCGTGACGTCATGTCCGTCGAGATCAATGGCCCCCTTGTCGGGGCGCACGAGCCCCGTGATCATGTAGAAGACAGTGGTCTTGCCGGCCCCGTTGGGGCCCAGCAGACCCACAGCCTCGCCACGGCGCACGGCGAGGCTGACGTCCTGAACGACGTTGCGGGCACCATAGGTCTTGCCCAGATGATAGGCGGCCAGCCAGCCCTCGCCGAACGCCTCCGGTTCTGGTCCCCCTTGAGGAGACGGCGAATGGCCACCGAGCACGCCGCGTGTGCTCGCGCTGGCGTCATTGGGGGCAGCAGGATGATCGGCGGGGTTCGTCAGCACGGGCCATATCGCGGTTGTTGATCCCACAGCGGTACAATTTCGCTTTGGGAAGGGCAATGCCTGCGGCGGGGGAGCGGGGGCTCAGCGGCCAGGTTTTGCCGATGGTGGCACCGAGGATTTCTTGTCCGGCGAGGTCTTTTCGTCAGCCGTACCCGGCGTGAAGATGGAATTGACACGACCGCCGATGACCTGCGCATAGCCCGTGTCGAGATCATAGACGAGCTTGGAATTCCGCTCGCCCTTGGTGACATTGGGACCCTGGCTCAGGACCACATTGCCGATCAGATAGACCTTGTTTTCGGCCTTGTCATAGAGGCCGCTGTCGCCGGTTCCGACCTGATCCACCTGCGTCACTGTGACCGGACCTGCTGCTTCGATGCGCCGGATCCGGCCAGTGTCGGATTGCAGGGTCGCAGGCTCGTCGGAACGGGCCAGGAAAATGACCATGGTGGTCGCGCGCATCTTGGACTCGCCCTGCGTTGCCACAACGCCGCCCGAGTAGATGAGCTTCTGGTCCTTGTCGAAATATTCGAGTTTGGACGCATCGATCGTGATGGGGGCCTTGGTATTGCCGCCCGGCAGCACCGGCCTGGCACCTGAACGGGGCTTCTGGCCAGCATCAGGCCCCGCGGCCTGCGCAGCCACCATGAAAAATCCGGCGCTGCAAACAGCCGCCAACAGAATGCCAGCAATCTTCATTGCGCTTCGCCCTTGCCTTGCGACCCGTCCTGCGATTCGAAGGTCGACCTCACCTTTCCCTCGAAAACGATATTCTGTCCATTGTCGAGAATATTCATACGCTCGGCCTGGATTTCGCCTGTCGAAAGGACGACCTTGACGTCTTGCTCCGTCGCGACTGTACCCGCCTTGAAGTCCATCTTCGCGCTCTTCATGTCGATATCATATGTCGGGCTCTTGATCCGCACGGGCTTCGAAAAATCCATGAACTCACGCAGGCTGTCATAGAGCCCCGATGTCGAAACCACATGCAGGGACGACTGGTCCGCCATCCCGATCTTCGCATCGAGATTGTTCAGCTCGATCAGATTGGGCTGACGAATGTCCTGGACCCCGGAATTGGCATTCACCTCATAGGGGCGACCATCCTTGCGATATCCGGCAAGGCGCGGCTGTTCCATCGTCACGCGGGTTCCGTCGAGATTGGCCCCCTTGATGGTGACATTCGGGACCGCCGCAGAAAACGGATTGTAGATGCCGACCCAGATCACCGCACCAAGGGCCGCCAAGGCGGAGAGAATGATGGTGCGACGCAGGAAAACCACCCGCGACGAATGGCGCCCGGCCGCACGAAAGGCCTGCGAGCGCTCGGCTGCAGCCAGTCCACGTCTGCTGCTTTTTGTCACACCCACTGCCTGTATCCCTCGCTCCCCAAGTCGGGGCGCGCAGCCATCATAAACTCAAGCTGTTACTGATGCGCGAATATGTCCTGCTCGGGCCAGCCCGACAAGTCGAGACGGGCGCGCGTCGGCAAAAACCCGAAGCAGGCTTGCGCCAGTTCGGTGCGGCCCTCGCGCGCCAGCATGGCATCAAGCTTTGTCCGGATAGCATGCAAATGCAGCACATCTGAGGCGGCATAGGCGAGTTGCGCATCGGTCAGCGTGGTCGCGGCCCAATCCGACGACTGCTGTTGCTTGGAAAGCTCAACACCCAACAATTCGCGCACCAGATCCTTCAACCCGTGCCGGTCGGTGTAGGTGCGCACCAGCCGCGAGGCGATCTTCGTGCAATAAACCGGCCCGATCGGAACACCGAAAGCCCGCTCGAGAACAGCTATGTCGAACCGCCCGAAGTGAAAGATCTTCAAAACGTCGGGATCGGCCAGCAGGCGCTCGAGGTTGGGCGCGCGGGTCTGACCCCTGGCGATCTGGACGACGTCAGCCGAGCCATCGCCGCCGGAGAGCTGCACGACACAGAGCCGGTCTCGATGAGGGTTAAGGCCCAGCGTTTCGGTGTCAATGGCGACGCTTGCGCCAAATGACGCGCCGTTGGGCAGATCCTGCTTGTGAACGCGTATCGTCATGCGGCTGTCGCCTCTCTGAAACCCTGCCGTCCCCATAGCCTCGCCCTGCTGTTTCAGCAAGCCTGAGGCTCCCGACGGGAGGCCAGCATGATTTGGTTGAGTTGACGGACTTGTTTCTTTATACCCATTCTATCCTAAAATGAGGTGGGCAGCCGTGACTCCAGCACAAGTGAGAATGGCAAGAGCCGCTGTGAACTGGTCATTGGACCAGTTGGCGCAGGCTGCTCACGTTCATCGCAACACGATCCATAATTTTGAAACGGGCCGGTATTCCGGCAGCCCCGAAAAGCTGCGCGCCGTGCAGCAAGCGTTGCAGAGCGCTGGCGTCGAGTTCATCGGCGAGGCGGAGAGCGCTGGCGTGCGGCTGCGCAAGCCGGGGGCGGGGACCATAGCCGCGGCCGGAATTGCCGCCATTGGAGCCGTAGCTGGTGCCGCCGCTATCGGTCATAGCGTACTGGTGGTGAATTCGGCCCCCGAAGTGCGGTCGCTGGCGCGCTCCATCCTCGAAGAGCTCAGGCTTAACGTGATCGAAGCCGAGACCAGCGAGGAAGCCTTGATGATCCTCCAGGAACAGGCGCTGACCCTGTCGGCCGTCTTCTCCGAGGCGGTCATGCCTGGCATGGACGGGATTGTTCTGGCCAACATCATCATGAAGACCTGGCCGGCCATCAAGGTGATCCTCTCGACCGGGGCCGCCAGCGTTCTGGACAAGCAGCTCCCGGCCAACGCCAAACTGATCGCCAAGCCCTGGCGAATCAGCGAGATGTTCCGCCTGTTCAAGGGCGTCTGACGCGCCTCGGGCGGGCTATCCGGCTGCGGGATCGAGCACGATCTTGCCCATGCCCGGATCGGCTTCCATCATCCGGTGCGCCTC
>CAIWVR010000485.1 GCA_903916165.1 uncultured Hyphomicrobiales bacterium
CTCATCGACATGGCCAACCGCCGCTTCTATTTCTTCTTCATCGAGATCTGGCCGCAGGAGATCTATTATCTCACCGGCCTGCTGATCGTCGCTGCCGTGACGCTGTTCCTGATGAATGCCGTCGCGGGTCGCCTGTGGTGCGGCTATCTCTGCCCGCAGACCGTCTGGACCGACCTGTTCTTCGCTGTCGAACGGTTGATCGAGGGCGACCGTCGCGAGCGCATGAAGAAAGCCGGCGAAAAGTGGAACCTCGAAACCTTCGCGCAATCCATGCTGAAGCACTGGGCCTGGCTGATGATCGCCTGGTGGACAGGCGGCGCCTGGGTGCTCTATTTCGCTGACGCGCCGACGCTGGTCTACGAGCTCGCGACATTCCAGGCTCCGGCCATAGCCTATCTCTGGATCGCCATCCTCACCTTCACGACCTATTTCTTCGCGGGCTACATGCGCGAGCAGGTGTGTACCTATATGTGCCCGTGGCCGCGCATCCAGGCGGCCCTGACGGACGAATGGGCGCTCAACGTCACCTATCGCTACGACCGCGGCGAACCGCGCAGCTCCCTGAAAAAAGCTGCCGTGCTGCGCGAGGCGGGCGAGCCCGCCGGCGATTGCGTGGATTGCAATCAGTGCTTCGCTGTCTGTCCGATGGGCGTCGACATTCGCGATGGCCTACAGATCGATTGCATCCAGTGCGGCCTGTGCATCGACGCCTGCGACACCGTGATGACCAAGGTCGGACGTCCCACCGGCCTGATCGGCTACGACACCGACATCAACGTCAAGCGCCGTGAAGAGGGCCTGCCCGAATTGAAGACGCGCATCCTGCGCGCGCGCACCATCGTCTATGCGTCGGTCATCGCCCTTGTCGGTTCCACCATGGGCGTGGCTCTGGCGACGCGCAATGCGTCGGGCCTTGCCGTCATTCACGACCGCAATCCGCTCTATGTCACGCTGCACGACGGGTCGATCCGCAACGCCTATACGGTGCGGCTCTCCAACAAGATTCCCGACATGCGTCATTTTGAAATCCGCATCGAGGGTTTCGAGCCGTCGCAGGTCGATGCGGTCGGCGGCCAGCGCGGCGCCAATGGTTGGCCAGTGCTGAGCGTCGGCCCGGATCAGACGCTGGAAGACCGGATCCTTGTCACCCTGCCGCGCGCGACCGGGCGTGACCATCATGAGCACGACAAGCGCGATATCACCTTCAATCTGGTGGATCTGGCGACGGGCACGAGCGTGCGCGTCGAGGACCATTTCATGCAGCCCCACGGAGACAGGAAATGAATATGGCCCCTGCACGCGGTTTCATTCTCAGCGGCAAACATGTGCTGGCGTATCTGCTGCTGTTTTTTGGCACGGTGTTCAGCGTGAATTTTTACATGGCGAGTGCCGCCATCCGCACATTCAGCGGACTGGAGGCCGAGAGGCCCTATCAGGAAGGCCTGCGCTACGATGACGAGATTGCGCGCGCGCGCGCGCAGGCGTGGCGCGGCTGGACCGTCGATGTGATGGTACGTCTCAAGGGCGATGGCGCAACCATCGACGTGACACAAAAGGACATGAGCGGCCGTGTCACGCCAGGCCTTGCCGTGACGGCGCTGTTCATGCACCCGGCGGATCGGCGTCGCGATGTCAGGGTTGCGCTCGCCAGTGTGGGGGCCGGGCGGTTCCAGGGCGTTGCGCCTGTTGGTGCCGGACAATGGGATCTCACACTCGAAGCCAGCGACGCGACGGCGCTTCTCTTCCGCTCTGTCAGCCGCATCGATCTTTTGCCGGTGAAATGATGACCGCCGCGCAGGATCAGGTTGATTTCTCGCTCTATGTCCGCCCGGCCGCCGACGGTGCGGTGACGATGGATCTGGCGATGGCCGATGTCGATTGCGCGGCCTGCCTCGATGACATCGAGGGCGCGATGAAAGCTTGCGCGGGCGTGCTGACCGCGCGGCTCAATCTCACGACGCAGCGTCTGCGGCTCGTCTGGGTGCCCGAACAGATCGATGCTGGCCGTCTCATTGCGGCGCTGGCGCGCGCGGGCTACCGCGCCTATCCGTTCGAGCAGGGGCGCGTCGAATTCGAAGAACAGGCGCGCACGCAATGGCTGCTGAAATGCCTCGCGGTGGCGGGCTTTGCGGCGATGAACATCATGCTGCTGTCGGTGTCGGTATGGTCGGGCAAGGCCACGGACATGTCTCCGGAGACACGCGACTTCTTTCACTGGCTCTCGGCGCTGATCGCCTTGCCGGCAGCGGCCTATGCCGGGCAACCCTTTTTCCGGTCGGCGCTCGCAGGCCTGCGCGCGAAAAAGCTCAATATGGATGTTCCCATTTCGCTGGGCATCCTGCTCGCGCTCGGCATGTCGGTGGTGGAAACTGCGCTGCATGGCGAAGAAGCCTATTTCGATTCCGCCGTCATGCTTCTGCTGTTCTTGCTTGCCGGTCGCACGCTCGACCAGGCGATGCGTCGGCGCACGCGCGCGGCAGCAGGAAATCTCGCCGCGCTCAAGGGCGAGACTGCGCAGCGCGTGTCCGAGGATGGCGCTTTGGTGGCTATTCCGGTCGGGGCGCTGCAGGCGGGCGACCGCATTCTCGTGCGCCCGGGCGATCGCGTCCCCGCCGATGGATTTGTGATCTCAGGCGCATCCGAAATCGACGCGAGCCTGATCACGGGCGAGACCCTGCGCCAGCCTGTCAGCACTGGCACGCGCATCTATGCGGGGGCCATGAATTTCGACGGCGCGCTGACGGTCGAGGTGACGGCTGCAGGCGAGGGCACGTTGCTTGACGAGGTCGCGCGTCTTGTTGAAAAGGCGGGTGAGGCGCGCTCGCGCTACATGCGGTTGGCCGACCGCGCGGCGCGGGTCTATGCGCCGGTGGTGCATGTCGCCGCCGCCGCGACGCTGGTCTTCTGGCTCCTTGCGGGGGCGGGCGCGCATCACGCCATCATCATCGCCATATCGGTGCTCATCATCACCTGTCCCTGCGCCTTGGCGCTGGCCGTGCCGGCCGTGCAGGTGGTTGCTTCGGGACATCTGTTCCGCGCCGGGATTTACCTCAACGCCGCCGATGCGCTGGAGCGGCTGGCCGAGGTCGACACGATCGTCTTCGACAAGACCGGCACGCTGACGCTGCCCGATCCCCATGTCACGAACGCATCATGCCTGCCGCCCGATCTGCTGGCGCTGGCCGCACGTCTCGCGCAATCGAGCCGTCACCCGCTTGCTGCTGCGGTCGCCCGCAGCGCACCTCACGCCCGGCCGCTCGACGGCGCCGAGGAGGTTGCAGGCTCCGGCGTGCGGGCGCTCGTTGATGGTGTCGAGATCCGGCTGGGCTCCAGTGATTTTTGCGACATCGTTGGGGTGGCCCGGACCTCGGCGGCGGATGTCTCGCTGATCCATGTCCGTTATGGCTCCCGCACCGCCTGCATCGAAATCCGCCAGAGCCTGCGGCCTGACGCTCGCGCCACCGTCGAGACGCTGCGCGCCAAGGGCTACGACATCCGCATCCTGTCTGGCGACCGGCAGGAATCCGTCGCACCTCTGGCCGCGGAGCTCGGCGTAACGATGGCGCGCGGCGGCGTCAGTCCGGCGCAGAAGATCGCGGCCATCGAAACTCTTCGCGCGCAGGGGCGCAAGGTGCTGATGGTCGGCGACGGGCTCAACGATGCGCCAGCACTCGCCGCTGCGCATGCTTCGCTGTCGCCGATCACGGCCGCCGATCTCGCCCAGGCGCAGGCCGATGCCGTCTTTCTCGGCGACGCATTGGCACCCGTTGCGCAGGCGCTCGACATTGCCACGCAGGCGCGCGCGCTCATGCGGCAGAATCTCGGCGTCGCCGTCGTCTATAATCTCCTCGCCGTGCCGCTCGCCATTTTGGGCCATGTCACGCCGCTGATCGCGGCGGCCGCCATGTCAGGCTCGTCGATCATCGTCACGCTCAATGCACTGCGGCTGCGCGGTGCGCAGAAGACACAGCCCGCCGAACCCTTGCGCCGCCCGGCGCGGGTCACGCTCGCCACACGGGAGGGCCATTTATGAACGTGCTCGTCTTTCTCATCCCCCTCGCGCTGGCGCTGGGCATTTCTGCCCTCTTTGCTTTTCTGTGGTCGCTGAAGGGCGGCCAATATGAGGATGCGGAAGGCGCCGCCTGGCGCATCCTGTCCGACGAGGATCTGCCGAAATGAAATCTTTGCTGCCGGAGATCGCGGCGCGGGCGGGGCGGCTCGTCTGCTTCTGTCCGCCCGGCGTTCCGGTCGAGGGCGCGCAGCGCCGTGGCCCGGTTCTGCTGGCCGCTGGTTTTGCGCTCTCCACCCTGTCGCAGACGCTGGCGCTCGGCATCCTGCC
>CAIWVR010000486.1 GCA_903916165.1 uncultured Hyphomicrobiales bacterium
GACCGGCCAGGACGCCGTCAATCTCGCCAAGAATTTCAACGAGCGCGTCGGCATCACCGGCATCGTGCTGACCCGCGTCGATGGCGACGGCCGCGGCGGCGCCGCGCTCTCCATGCGCGCCGTCACCGGCAAGCCGATCAAGCTGATCGGCACGGGTGAAAAGGTCGACGATCTCGACGAGTTTCATCCGCAGCGCATCGCCAACCGCATTCTGGGCATGGGCGACATCGTCTCGCTGGTCGAGAAGGCCGCGCAGACGATCGACGCCGAAAAGGCGATGCGGATCGCCGACAAGATGCGCAAGGGCAAGTTCGATCTGGAGGATCTCTCCGATCAGCTAGCCCAGGTGGAAAAGATCGGCGGCATTGGCGGCATTATGGGCATGCTGCCCGGTATGGCCAAGATGAAGGACCAGATTTCCGCCGCCAATCTCGACGGCCGCGTCATCAAGCGCCAGCGCGCGATCATCTCGTCCATGACGAAGGAAGAGCGCCGCAATCCCGACATTCTGAAGAACTCGCGCAAGAAGCGCATTGCCGCTGGTGCGGGCGCGAAGGTCGAGGAGATCAACCGCCTGCTCAAGCAGCATCGCCAGATGGCCGATATGATGAAGGCCATGGGCGGTGCCAACAAGCGCGGGCCGATGGGCAAGATGGCGCAGATGTTTGGCATGGGCGCGGGGGGCGGCGGCATGCCCTCGCCGGAGCAGATCGCCGACATGCAGAAGCAGATGGGCGGCGCGGGCTCCATGCCGGGCGGCCTTCCGCAATTGCCCGAGGCGCCGCCACCTGGTGCCTTCGGCCCGAAATCCGGCCTTCCGTCGCTCCCGCCGGGACTGCCCGGTCTGACCAGCAAGATGCCCGGGCTTCCGGGTCTCGGCGGTTTCAATCCCTTCGGGAAAAAGAAATGATTCCGATGGAAATGAAAGTGAACATGTTCGAGGTGTTCAAGAGCATCAAGGCTCAGCTGGACTCCTCCAACATTTACTACGACACGCGGGCGTATCGTGATGATGCGTTCTCGTTCCTTGTGCATGTCCCCGGCGAATATTGGGAAATCGACGTGCGTGAGGACGGCTCGGTGGACGTCGAAGTCTTCAAGTCCGAAGGCGTGCGCGACGACCCCATGTCCGCGATCGAGCAATTGGTTGAAGACCATAAAGACTAAAACGACCGCATCATCTGAAAGGAAAACAGCATGTCTTTGAAAATCCGTCTGTCGCGCGGTGGCGCCAAGAAGCGTCCCTTCTACCGTATCGTCGTGGCCGACGCCCGCATGCCGCGCGATGGACGCTTTGTCGAGAAGATCGGCACGTTCGATCCCGTGAAGGCCAAGGATGACGCGACACGCCTCGTGCTCGACGTCGAGAAGGCGAAGGAGTGGATTGCCAAGGGCGCCCAGCCGACCGACCGCGTGGCCCGCCTGCTCGACAGCGTTGGTGCCCTTGCGCGGACCGTGCGCAACAACCCCGAGAAGGCATTGCCGAAGAAGAAGGCTCAGGAGCGCGCGGCCACTGCCGCCAAGGCCGCCGAAGCCGCGGCTGCTGCCGCCGCAGCGCCTGCCGCCGAGTAATCGACGTCGCGTGCGCCCTTCTCCCGCGAAAGCGGGAGAAGGTGGCGCGCGAAGCGCGACGGATGAGGGCGGTTCGATTCGCGCTCGCCTTCAAGACTTGAGACGCGGCACCGCCCTCATCCGCCTGCCGTTGGCAGGCACTTTCTCCCGCCCGCGCGGGAGAAGGAGGCGCCAATCCTGAAAGACTGCTCTCAATGCCCACCTCCCGCATTCTCGTCGGCATTTTTGGCGCGCCGCATGGCGTGCGTGGCGAAGTGCGTCTGAAATCTTTCACTGGCGATCCCATGGCGATCGCCGATTACCCGCGCGTCATGGACGAATCCGGCGCGCGCAGTTTCAAAATCGTCGCCGCGCGACCCGTGAAGGACGACATGCTGATCGTGCGCGTCGAGGGCGTCGGCGATCGCACGGCCGCTGAAAAACTCACCCATGTGTCGCTGTCCATTGCGCGCGAAGACCTGCCGCCCGCGGACGAGGACGAATTTTATCACGCCGACCTGCTCGGCCTGCGCGCCGAAACGCGCGATGGCACGCTGCTTGGAAACATCGCCGCCGTGCTGAATTTCGGCGCCGGCGACATTCTCGACATACGCCCCGATATTGGCGAGAATCTGCTGCTGCCATTTACGAAGAAAGTCGTGCCGATTGTCGATCTCGCCGCTGGCCGCGTGATTATCGAGCCGCCCGAAGACATCATCGTCACGGAAGAGGATGCGGCAGGAGACGCCTGATGTGGTCCGCCACAATTCTCACGCTTTATCCGGAGATGTTTCCAGGTCCGCTCGGCACGTCGCTGTCGGGCGATGCGCTGGCGCGCGGGATCTGGTCGCTGGAGGCGCGCAACATCCGCGACCACGGGCTCGGTCGCCATCGCGCCGTCGATGACACGCCGGCCGGCGGCGGACCCGGCATGGTCATTCGCGCCGATGTGCTGGCCAGTGCGCTGGATGCGGCCCTGGCACCCGACGACGCCCGCCCGCGCCTGCTGATGAGCCCGCGTGGACGTCCGCTGACGCAAGCGCGCGTCCGCCAGCTGTCGGCGGGGCCTGGCGTGATCATCGTCTGCGGCCGGTTCGAGGGCGTCGATGAGCGCGTCATCGAGGGCCGTGGTCTCGAGGAGGTCTCCATCGGCGACTATGTGCTGTCGGGCGGCGAGATCGCCTCGCTGGTGACGCTGGACGCCTGCGTGCGGCTCCTGCCGGGCGTCATGGGCAAGGAGGCCTCTGGCTCCGAGGAGAGCTTCGAGAACGGCCTGCTCGAATATCCCCATTACACACGCCCGCGTGACTGGGAGGGGCGGGGCATTCCCGACATCCTGCTGTCGGGCGACCACGCGAAAATCGCCCTCTGGCGCAAGGAACAATCGCAGCGCCTGACCCGCGAACGGCGGCCCGACCTGCTGGCTTGACGTTTTGAGGGTCGACAAAGCGGCGGTGCCCGTGTATGGACGCCCTCTCAATCATAACAGCGTTCCGAAACGCTCGCCCTTGAGGCGAAACGGAGATCACGACATGAACATCATCCAGACGATCGAAGCGGAACAGGCGGCGAAACTCGCCGCCGTCCGTCCCATTCCCGCTTTCCAGCCCGGCGACACGGTCATCGTGAACGTCAAGGTGAAGGAAGGCGACCGCGCCCGCGTCCAGGCCTATGAAGGCGTGTGCATCGCGCGCAATGGCGGCGGCATCAACGAATCCTTCACGGTTCGCAAGATTTCCTACGGTGAGGGCGTCGAGCGCGTCTTCCCGATCTATTCGCCCATGATCGATTCGATCAAGGTCGTGCGTCGCGGCAAGGTGCGTCGCGCCAAGCTCTATTACCTGCGCGATCGTCGCGGCAAGTCGGCCCGTATTGCCGAGAAGATGGAAACGACCGCCGAGAAGGCCGTCCGCATCGAGGCGAAGGCTGCTGCCAAGGCCGCCAAGGCCTGAGGCTCAAAAGCCATTCCAGACTTTCAAAGCGCGGCGAGAGCCGCGCTTTTTTTATGTGCGTTGCCCGCTCCGTCATTGCGAGCGAAGCGAAGCAATCCAGAGGCCCCACGTGAGGCATGGATTGCCGCGTCGCCTTCGGCTCCTCGCAATGACGAGGACGAGAGATCAGATCTTCGTCTGCCAGGTGGCCGGCACGAGGCGGAAATTGTTCGCGCCGTCCTTCTCGACATAGCCGAGCGAGGGGAAAGGATAGTGGAAGCCGGCGATCAGCGTCTTGTCGGCGGCCGCGCGGTCGAAGAAGGCGCGGCGCGTGGCTTCCGCCTGCTGCGGGTTCATGTCGTACATCACGTGCCAGCCCGGATTGCGCAGAAACAGCGCCGGGTTGTTGGTGACGTCGGACTGGATGATGAGCTTGTCCTTGCCCGACTGCAGCGCGAAGGATGTGTGGCCCGGCGTATGGCCGTGCGTCGCGAAAGGTGTCAGGCCCGGCGCCACGTCCTTGTCCATCTCGTAATGCGTGAGGCGATCGCCCATTTTGTCGAACGCCTTGCGAACACCCGCGAAGGCGCCCTTCATGGCGTCTGGCGCCTTGGCCATATTCTCGTCATTCATCCAGAACGCCCATTCGGCGGCCGGAAC